>WOZN01000371.1 GCA_011620245.1 Acidovorax sp. | reverse complement strand
ATGATGCCGACGTTCGGCCGAAAGCCGTCCCGGTCAAGCATAATCAAACCCCAAATTTTTAAACTGTGTCCATTATGCACGGCGCCTGGTGCCGGGCAAGTGGGCCGTTCCGTTCTGCCTGAAATCGATTCTGATGAAAGCCTCCCAGTTCTTTATCTCCACCCTCAAGGAAGCTCCGGCCGATGCCGAAGTGGTCAGCCACAAACTCATGATGCGGGCGGGTCTGATCAAGAAGCTGGGCGCAGGCATCTACAACTACATGCCGATGGGGCTGCGGGTGATTCGCAAGGTGGAAGCCATCGTGCGCGAGGAAATGAACCGTGCTGGCGCAATTGAGCTGACCATGCCTGTGGTGCAGCCGGCAGAGCTGTGGCAGGAAACGGGGCGGTTTGAAACAATGGGCCCCGAGCTGCTCCGTATCCAGGACCGCCATGGCCGCGACTTCGTGGTGCAGCCCACCAGCGAAGAAGTGATCACTGACATCGCGCGCCAGGAATTGCGCAGCTACAAGCAGCTGCCCAAGAATTTCTACCAGATACAGACCAAGTTCCGCGACGAGCGCCGGCCTCGCTTTGGCCTGATGCGCGGGCGTGAGTTCACCATGAAGGATGCCTATTCCTTCGACCGCGACCCAGCCGCCGCCAAGGCCAGCTACCAGGTCATGGCCCAGGCCTACCGGCGCATCTTTGACCGCTTTGGCCTGACCTACCGCGCGGTGGCTGCAGACAGCGGCGCCATTGGCGGAGACCTCAGCGAGGAATTCCAGGTGATTGCCGCCACGGGCGAAGACGCGATCGTCTACTGCCCCCAGAGCGACTACGCTGCCAACATGGAAAAGGCCGAGGCCCTGGCGCCCGCTGGTCCGCGTGGCGCCGCGACGCAGGCCCTGGCCAAGGCCGCCACCCCGGGCAAGAGCACCTGCGCCGATGTGGCCGAGTTTCTGGACGTTCCCCTGAGCACCACCGTGAAGTCGCTGGTGCTGGCCACCGACGAGACCAACGAGGCAGGCGAGATCGTCAAGACCCAGGTCTGGCTGCTGCTGCTGCGCGGCGACCATGACATGAACGAGATCAAGGTGGCCAAGGTGCCGGGACTGGAGGGTTTCCGTTTCGCCACGGTGGGAGAGATTGACGAGCACTTCGGCTGCAAGCCCGGTTATCTGGGGCCGATCGGGTTGAAGAAGCCGCTCAAGATCGTGGCCGATCGAGAAGTGGCCCTGATGGCCGACTGGATCTGCGGGGCCAACGAACCCGATTTCCACTCCACTGGAGTGAACTGGGGGCGCGACCTGCCCGAGCCCGATGCCGTGGCCGATCTGCGCAACGTGGTGGCGGGGGACCGCTCGCCCGATGGCAAGGGGGAGCTTGTCATCGAGCGTGGCATTGAAGTGGGCCATGTCTTCTACCTCGGCAGCAAGTACAGCCGCGCGATGAACGCCACCTTCCTGGACGAAAACGGCAAGCCGCAGCCGCTGGAGATGGGTTGCTACGGCATCGGCATCACCCGCCTGCCCGCGGCCGCGATCGAGCAAAACCATGACGAGCGCGGCATCATCTGGCCCGATGCGATTGCTCCATTCACCGTGGTGGTCTGCCCGGTGGGCATGGACCGCAGCGAAGCCGTCAAGGCAACGGCCGAGTCGCTGTATGCCGACCTGCTGGCCGCTGGCGTGGATGTGATCCTGGACGACCGGGGCGAGCGCCCCGGTGCCATGTTTGCTGACTGGGAGCTGATTGGCGTGCCGCACCGCGTGACCATTGGCGACAAGAGCCTCAAGGACGGCGTGGTCGAGTACCAGCACCGCCGCGATGCGGCCGCCACCAAAATGGCAGTCGCCGACATTCTGGCCCATGTGAAGGGGCGCATGGCGGCATGACGAGCGAGAGCGATCTGTCTGCAAGCGCCTTGTCCCTGACCGGGCTGGGCGGGGTATCCCGGCGTGCGTGCCTGGTGTCGTTGGCTGCACCGGCCGCATGGCTGGTGGCGCCGGCGCAGGCCTACGCGGGCAGTCAGCTGGAAGAGCCGTTGGTGGATTCGGTGCGCACGGCGCTCACTTCGGCCATCACCAACCAGGCGCCACCAGAGCCGGAGTTCTTCACCACCGAGGCCCGGATCCACTATCTGCGCTGGCTGGGCACCATGAGTGACCGTCTGCGCCGCCGCAAGTCTGAATGGGAAGTGCGTCGCGACTTTCTGCAGACCGTGTGGTATGAGTCCAAACGGGCGGGGCTGGATGTCTCGCTGGTCCTGGGGCTCATCCAGGTGGAGAGTGCCTTTCGCAAGTTCGCCGTGTCCAGCGTGGGCGCGCGCGGCTATATGCAGGTCATGCCGTTCTGGACGCGCCTGATCGGCGACGGCGACCCGGGCAAACTGTTTCACATGCAGACCAACCTGCGCTTTGGCTGCGTGATCCTGCGCCATTACATCGACCGCGAGCGTGGCGACCTGTTCATGGCGCTGGGCCGCTACAACGGCAGCCGGGGGCGCTCGCCCTATCCCGATGCCGTGTTTGGCGCCCAGCGCAACTGGCTGTTCAATGAAAAGCCCGCAGTGGCCTGAGAGGCTGATTCGTCAGGGGCTGTTCGCCGTGTCGCTTTTGTCTTCCAGTTCGGACTTCTGGCGCGACACCATCACCTGATCGACGCGGAAGCTGTCCACGTCCACCACCTCGAA
>WOZN01000151.1 GCA_011620245.1 Acidovorax sp. | reverse complement strand
AGATTTCATGCGGCTTGTCAAGGAATACAAAGCGGTCAACTGCCGTTTTTAGGATGATCCGCCCATGCTCTCCCACCTGCCCGGTTATTCGTTGCCCGAGCGCCTGTGGCGCACCGCACGGCGCTGGGCGCTGGCGTGGTGGCGCATCGTGTACATGGGCGCGGTGATTCTGGTGCTGGTGATGTCGCCCTCCAGCTATACCCCGGCTGCCCGCCGCACGCTGGCGCGCCATATCTACCTTGATACGGCACCCATCCTGATGGGGTTCACGGCGGTGGCGGCGTTGCTGGCCCTGGTCATCACGCGCATCGTGATGGTGACGGCGCTGAGCTATGGCCTGTCGCGCTACGCGCTCGAAATGGTGATTCGCGTGCTGGTGCTTGAGCTCATTCCGCTCACGGCCACGCTGTTCGTGGCGATGCGCTGCACCATTCCCCAAGGCACGCAACTGGCGCTGCTGCGCCAATCGGGCCACTTTGACGCACTGCGTGCCCAGGGGGCCGACCCCGTGCGCGTGGAGCTGCTGCCGCGCGTGGTGGCCGGCGTGTTTGCCAGCATCACGCTGGCGGCGCTGTCATGTGTGGTGGCGCTGATCATGGTCTACCTCAGTGTGTATGGCTTCAATCTGGCTGGCCTGCCCAGCTACACGCGCATGTTCGGTCATGTGTTCTCGCCGGCGGTAACGCTGGTGTTTGTCCTCAAAACGCTGTTTTCCAGCCTGGCTGTGGCCTTGATTCCCACCACGGCCGGCATGTACGACACAGGCGAGGGCGCCATGCCCGACTCCGAGCTGGGCGGCCTCGCGCGCATGTTTGCCGTGCTGCTGCTGATCGAGGTGGGTTCGCTCGTCGGCAACTACTATTGAGACCGATGGCTTTACCGAACCCTTGCAGCGCTCCATGACAGACCCAACCCCTTCCATGCCGCCGCCGCAATCTCAGCCGGCGGTGGAAACACTGCGCCCGGTGGCCCATCTGCAGCTCAAGGCCGCGGCGCTGCTGTTGTTCACGCTGGCGCTCATCGTGGGTTCGGGCCTGTACCTGCTGTATGCGCGTGGCGCCTTCGAGCCCACGCAGACGCTGGTGCTCACGGCCGACGACTCCGAAGGTGTGGTGGTGGGCATGGACATGACGTTTTCGGGTTTCCCGATTGGCCGCGTGCGGCGCATCGAACTGTCTGACGACGGCAACGCCCGCATCGTTGTGGACGTGCCGCGCAAGGACGCGCACTGGCTGCGCCAGTCGAGCGTGTTCACGCTGGTGCGCGGCATCGTGGGTGGCACCAATATCCGCGCCTACACCGGCATGCTCGGCGACCCGCTGTTGCCCGATGGCGCCGTACGGCCTGCGTTGCGCGGCGACGCCACGGCAGAAATCCCCCTGCTCATGGCGTCAGCGCGCGAGCTGCTGGGCAACCTCAACGCCCTCACGGCCCAGGACGCAGCACTGGGCAGCAGCCTCGGACAGGTGCAGCAACTGGCCGCGCGGCTGAACGGGCCGGGCGGCGCGCTGAATGTGCTGATGGGCAACGAAGCCGACGCCCAAAAGATCGTGGCCACGCTGGACCGCACCAATGCCTTGCTGGCCCGCCTCGATGGCATGGTGGCGCGCGCCGACCGCCAGGTCTTTGGCCAGGACGGCAAGGACGCCCTGGTGCCCGATTTGCGGGCCACCGTGGTGCAGCTCAATGGCCTGCTGGCCGAAACGCGCACCAGCCTCAAAAAAGTGGACGCAGTGCTGGTCGAGGCGCAGGCCATTGGCGTCAACACCCGCGAGGCCACCACCGACCTGGGCGCCCTGCGCGCAGAAGTGGAAAGCAACCTGCGCAAGGTGGAAAGCCTGGTCAACGAAATCAACCGCAAATGGCCCTTTGCGCGCAATACAGAGCTGCAACTGCCATGACCATTGCCTGCGCATGGATGAGGGGGCTTGCCCGCTGGAGCGTGCTGTGCCTGGGCTTGACCCTGGCGGCCTGTGCCGGCGGCCCTCCCACCCCCGAATGGCAGATGAGCGCTTATGGGGCATCGCAAAAGGCCCAGGACGCCTACCTGGCGGGCGACACCCGCGTGGAACAACTGGAATGGAACCATGCCCGCGAGGCCCTGGCCCGCACGGGCCGCCTGGATCTGCTGGCCCGGCTGGAGCTGCTGCGCTGCGCCGGGCGTGTGGCCAGTCTGGTGTTCGAGCCGTGCGCGGGATTTGAAGCGCTGCGCCAGGATGCCGCTGCGGCCGAAAAGGCCTATGCCGATTACCTGGCCGGTCAGCTGCCACCGCAGGATGTGGCGCAATTGCCCTCCGCCCAGCGCAGCGTGGCCCAGGCGGGGCAGACGGATGCCGGAGCCCGGCTTGCCAGCATCCAGGACCCCCTGTCGCGCCTGGTGGCTGCGGGCGTCTTGCTCAAAACGGGCCGCGCCACGCCGGACACCCTGTCGATCGCGGTCGAAACGGCGTCGGCACAGGGCTGGCGCAGGCCCTTGCTGGCCTGGCTGATGGTGCAGGCGGAGCGGGCGCAGGCTGCAGGGGACACCGAGGCCGCTGCCAGCCTGCAGCGGCGCATTGCCATCGTGGAGCGCGGTGGCAAGCCGGATTAATGTGGGTGCTGCTGGCGGCGGATGCAGTCGCCAACGGGGTTGCTTCCAACATTTCCAGCCTGCCGCAATGGGAGGCCGATGAT
>WOZN01000037.1 GCA_011620245.1 Acidovorax sp. | reverse complement strand
CCGGGCGGTGATTTTTTCCGTTCTCTGCCATTCCAGGGTGAGCCTGGAAACCGCGCTGACGAATTCGCCGTGGTTGCCCCAGTTGGCGCCCTCGGTGGCGGTATCAATGATGCGGTCATTGATGCATACGCCGCCGATGTCCTTGTTGATGACACCTGAATCCACAACGCCGACAAAAACATTGGTGCGGTTATCCAGACAGGCGGCCTGTACCTGGACAGCGGCGCAAGCGATCATCGTGGCCATCGTGGCCTGAACGAGGGGTTTGAGTGTGACTCTCATGAAATAAATATCCTCTCTTTTACGTGCGAAATAGCGTGTGAAATAGACGCAGTGGTTTGGGTGTTCTGACGCGATTTTCCACCATGTTCGTGACATCCGATTGCTGGGGCCGCGGCGTGGACATGGGCCATCCGGCCTATGAACTGCAATAAAAAAAGCAGTGACAGCAGAGCAAGACCATCATTGCAGGAACTCTTCATCCAGCCATGTATCCGCTGAAGGACAACCAGCACACGCTGCTTGCCGCACAGCAACGTGCTGGCATGCAAAAAAACGGCGACAGCATTTCGTGCTGTCGCCGAAAAAGAATAAATCCGGAAGGGGAAATCCGGCCTCAGTTGATATAAAGCAAACTATGGAGCAAACCCAGCAGCCCCGCTACGCCAGCCTTCCCCATCCGCACCATTTATGCTTCTTGCTGCTTGCGACGGCGAGTCATGAAACCAACCAGGCCCAAGCCGGCCAGCAGCATGGCGTAGGTTTCAGGTTCAGGCACCGGGGTGGTATAGCCTGCCAAATCAGTAGCCGAGGCCTTGTAAGCGTGCAACACACCGGGAATCAACGCATAGCCGGTGGTATCGGTAATAGCAGTGGTAGTGGTTGCGCCTCCACTGCTAATGGCAAAGCAGTTGCTCAACGTACCGAGATCGCAAGACATGCGCGCGCTGGTAGTCGGGTTGTAATAAATATCAAACTGCGTGCCGCTGCCGTTTTGCGACACTGAGTAATCGTTATCGGTACCCGCCAACAGAAGAAATGAGCCGTCGTTGAGTCTGGGGCCAATCGTCAGGCCTTCCCACTTTTCCGGCGACTTGTTGCCCAAGGCAGATAGCGTGTTGGCGGCCAGATCTATGAACGGCGTGGTGTTTTTGCTGACAGCGGTAAACACCACGCCGGTTGCGTCAAGGTCGATATTGGTGACATCGGTCGCGCCTGCGAGGTCAATCGTAAAGACCTTCTTGTTTGGCGAAGCAAGGTCGGAATCCACACCCACACCACGGTTGTTACGCTCGATCACCATGAACTGGTGGTCGTTGATCGCCACCAGCGCCGAAGTACCGCGCCCCTGGCTGCTGCCTTCCATCTTGTAGGCATACTGAGCCACAGCCGTCCCCGTGGCGTTGTCGAACTTGACGATGCGATCGTACACACCGCTGCCGCCGCCCTCGTCCAGCATCGCACTTTGCAACATGGCAAAGGTGTATTGGCCGTCCGGGCTGACCGCCAGACCCTCGAAGCCGCGATTAGTGCGTTTACCGGCCGTATTACCCGTATCACCAGCATAGTTTGGCGTGCCCGTCGTGCCATCGCGCGGGGTGATATTCGCAGGCGTGGCAAACGCGCGTATCTGATTCCCGCTACGGTCGAACTCATACAACGATGGGCCGTATTCATCGGACACGAGGAAGCGGCCGTTCAGCGGATTGATGGCGAAACCTTCGGGGTCAAAGGCATTGCCCAGCGTGCTGGCGGGACTCGGAGCCAGGCCATTCATGGCCACACCACCGTTCTTGAACTTGATGCTCTCCGCGACCTGAAAGTTCGAGATCGCGCCGGTATTCATATTCACATCCAGCGTAAAGCGCTGCACGCGGGTTTCATAAGCCAATACACCACCACCAGGACCGCGATCCGACACCCCCCACCACTCATTCCGGTTAGGATCATAATAAATGTCAGAAAAAAATCCCACCCGACTACCCAGACCCGTGTCACCAGACATATCCTGCGTGCTGCCGGCGATGTTCAACCCGTTGACGAAGGCGGGAGAGGCATGCGCGAAACCAGCAAACAATAGGCCCAAAAGTGCTGCAGTAGATTTAAGTTTCATGGTCATTTCTTTCTTCTTGTTAAAAAACCTGCCTGCAGAAAGAAGCCTTTCTGCAGGAATTGAAAATTCTGTCAGCAACACTATTCAGCACAGGATCAGAAAGACTATCGGGTCAGCTTGAAAAATCGGCGCTGGCGCTACGGCGATCCGTCACCCGCTGGCAATTACGCCCTGCCTGCACATCTATCATGGCGACGAAAAGCCTGAGCGCTTGCATGCCTACTGTGCAATTTTGCGACGGCGCGACATAAAACCGACCAGACCCAAACCAGCCAACAGCATGGGGTAAGTTTCAGGTTCAGGAATGGGGGAATTGATGAAACTTTCGCTGTAGTCCCCTTCGAAACTCTGAACATGCAGCCCAATACGTAGCCAAGGGGCTGCGTCAGTCGGGATGACACCTGGCAAGGTCAACGCGGAAAGCACGTCAGTAAAGCTCTTGCCGCTCTTAAGCAAAAAATCAATCGCCAACCACTCGCCGGTCGCATCGCTGTTCTGGACACCGTTCTTAGTTGCTGGGCTATCAGCATCTGCCAAAAAGCCAGCGGTGGTTTGAAAAGATG
>WOZN01000401.1 GCA_011620245.1 Acidovorax sp. | reverse complement strand
GCAACGCAAAAAATCTTGGCCATGTGGATGTGTGGGTTTATTTGGAGATGGCCCGTTCGAAGCCAAAGCCGGCGCGCAAGACACTCGCCACATTCCAGCATCAGTGCAATGGCTGCGACAGTGGCGCCCCAGGAGAACGATGCGGCGAGTTTAAGCCACGGGCGCTGTGACTGGCCGCATCCAGATGATGCAGCGCTCGGCATCCAGCCCCGGCACGGTGAGCTGTTCCACGTGAAACACCTGCACATCAGCGGGCAAGGCGGCGATTTCCTCCTCGGGGCGCTTGCCCTTCATGGCCAGCCAGACCCCGTGCGGCGCTGCCAGCGCGCCCCGCGACCAGGTCACGAAATCGGGCAGCGACGCAAAAGCGCGGCAGCTGATGATGTCGAACGGGGTGGTCAGCGTCTCCACCCGCGCGTGCAGGCCATGCAGGTTGCGCAGCTTCAGCGCCACCGCCGCCTGCTGGATGAACGCGGCCTTCTTGCCCACGGTATCGACACAGCTCACATCCACATCCGGGCAACAAAGGGCAAACACCACGCCGGGCAGGCCACCGCCTGAGCCCACGTCGAGCAAGCGCACGGGTGCAGGCGCCCCGCCCTGCTGCAATGCCGCCACCTGCCGGCGCAGCGGCGCCACCGCCGCGAGGCTGTCCAGCAAATGGTGCGTGAGCATTTCCTGCGCGTCGCGCACCGCCGTCAGGTTGTAGACCTTGTTCCACTTTTGCAGCAGGGCCAGGAAATCCAGCAGCTGGGTGATCTGGGCATCGGTCAGACCCAGGGCCAGCGCCTCTGCCCCCGCCTGCAGCTGCGTGCGCAGCGCGTCGTTGGTCACTGCCGTCATGCCGCCATTTCCCCTTCTGCCTTGGCGGGCAAGGCCGGGGCTATCGGGGCCACGGCAAAATCCTTGAAACCGCCCTTTTTCAAATGCACCATCAGCAGCGAAATCGCCGCCGGCGTGATGCCCGTGATGCGCGAGGCATGGCCCAGGGTTTCGGGGCGGTGGCGGCTGAGCACCTGGCGCGCCTCGATGCTCAGGGCCGTCACCTGCATGTAGTCCAGGTCAGCGGGCAGGCGCAGCTTCTCGAAATGCGCGGCACGCTCCACCTCGCCCTTCTGGCGGTCGATGTAGCCCGCGTACTTGGCGGCAATCTCCACCTGCTCCACCACCGGCTCGCTCAAGGGCCCCAGCGTTTCACGTGAAACATCGCTGGATGCGTATTTGCCACCGTCCATGGACATCAGGCTGGCATAGCTCACATCCGGGCGGCGCAGCAGTTCGAACAGGTTGTACTCATGCTCGATGCGCTTGCCCAGCACGCGCTCCGACTCCGCCACGAGCAGGTTGCGCGGGTTCACCCAGGTGGCTTTCAGGCGCTCTGTTTCACGTGAAACCGCATCGCGTTTGCGGCTGAACGCGTCCCAGCGCGCATCGTCCACCAGGCCCATCTTCCGCCCGGCTTCGGTCAGGCGCATGTCGGCATTGTCTTCGCGCAGTTGCAGGCGAAACTCGGCGCGGCTGGTGAACATGCGGTAGGGCTCGGTCACGCCCTTGGTGATGAGGTCGTCCACCAGCACACCCAGGTAGGCCTCGTCGCGGCCGGGCAGCCAGGCGGCCCCGAACGCATTGGGTTCGCCCTTGATCTCCCGGCATTGCAGCGCGGCGTTGATACCGGCGAACAGGCCCTGGGCCGCCGCCTCTTCGTAGCCCGTGGTGCCATTGATCTGGCCGGCAAAGAACAGGCCCTGTATCTGGCGGGTTTCGAAGTTGCTCCTGAGCGCGCGCGGGTCAAAGTAGTCGTATTCGATGGCGTAACCCGGGCGCAGGATATGCGCGTTCTCCAGCCCCGGCATGCTGCGCACCAGCGCGTACTGGATGTCAAACGGCAGGCTGGTGCTGATGCCGTTGGGGTAGAACTCGTGCGTGGTCAGGCCCTCGGGCTCCAGGAATATCTGGTGGCTTTCCTTGTCGGCAAAGCGGTTGATCTTGTCCTCCACGCTCGGGCAGTAGCGCGGCCCCACGCCCTCGATCTTGCCGGTGAACATGGGGCTGCGGTCAAAGCCGCTGCGGATGATGTCATGCGTGCGCTCGTTGGTGTGGGTGATCCAGCAGGGCATCTGGCGCGGGTGCATTGCTGCGCCACCATACGCATGCGCCATGAAGCTGAACACAGGAACGGTGCCTTCGTTCACGCCGCCGGGCATGCCGTCGCCGGGCTGCTCGGTGCATTTCGAAAAATCGATGCTGCGGCCGTCCAGCCTTGGCGGCGTGCCGGTTTTCAGGCGGCCCTGGGGCAGCTTCAGCTCCTTCAGGCGCGCCGACAGCGACACGGCGGGCGGGTCCCCTGCCCGGCCGGCGGCATAGTTGTTCAGACCCACATGGATCTTGCCGTCCAGAAAAGTGCCCGCCGTCAGCACCACCGTGCGGCTGCGAAAGCGGATGCCCACCTGCGTGACGGCACCCACCACGCGGTCGCCCTCGATCATCAGATCGTCCACCGCCTGCTGGAACAGCCACAGGTTGGGCTGGTTCTCCAGCATGCGGCGGATGGCGGCCTTGTACAGGATGCGGTCGGCCTGCGCCCGCGTGGCGCGCACCGCAGGGCCCTTGCTGCTGTTGAGGATGCGGAACTGGATGCCGCCCTCGTCCGTGGCCAGCGCCATGGCGCCGCCCAGCGC
>WOZN01000307.1 GCA_011620245.1 Acidovorax sp. | reverse complement strand
GAGCGCGGTGCTGGCGGGTGCATAGCGCTCTCACCCACAAGGTGAACGTCATCAAAGCCGGCAACGCTTGATTTCATGCGGCCTGGCAAGGGACGCAAAGCGGTCAACTGCCGTTTTTAGGTTTATTTGTGCCGCCAAGCATCGAACAATAGACTGGCGCACGCAACTGCCACCGCCTTTGCGAAGCCTGCAACAACAAAAAGCCCCGCAAAGGCAGCTACCGGGGGGCTATCGCAGCCCCCGCCTGGCCCGCCTCCATGGCACGCCAGACCGTGAGGGCCTGCACGGTTTCGCGCACGTCATGCACGCGCACAATGCGCGCACCGCGCTCCACGGCGAGCAGCGCAGCGGCCACGCTGGGCTGCAGCCGCTGGTCCACGTCCAGCCCCGTGACAGCACCCAGCGATGATTTGCGCGACCAGCCAGCCAGCAACGGATAGCCCAGCGTCAGCAGTTCACGCTGGCGCGCCAGCAGGGCGAAGTTCTGCGCCACGGTCTTGCCAAAGCCAATGCCCGGGTCCAGAACAATTTGAGTCTTTTTGACCCCTAGCGCTTGCAGGGCCTGCGCTGATAGCTCTAAAAAAGAGAGCAATTGCGGCAGTACATCGCCCGCCATGGGCGCCACCTGCATGGTCTGCGGGTCGCCGTGCATGTGCATCAGGCACAGACCGCAGCGCGGGTGCCGTGCCACCGTCTGCGCCGCGCCGGGTTGGCGCAAAGCCCAGATGTCATTGATGATGTCAGCCCCCAGGTCGAGCACCGCCTGCATGACCTCGGGCTTGTAGGTGTCCACCGAAATCGGCACGCCCAGGCCCACCGCGCCGCGCACCAGGGGCAGCACACGCGCCAGTTCCTCGTCCAGGCCCACAGCCGGGCTGCCGGGGCGGGTGGATTCACCGCCGATGTCGAGGATGTCTGCGCCGTCCTTCAAAAGCTGCTCGCAGTGGCGCAGCGCCGCCGCGGTCGAACCGTGGCGCCCCCCATCGAAGAAGGAGTCCGGCGTCACGTTGACGATGCCCATGACCTGCGGTCGTGTCAGGTCGAGGGCGAAGCGGGTGGTTTGCCAGAACATGGGCACCAATGAAAAAGGGGGAGAAACAAAAACGGGGCTGCAAGCCCCGTTTTGGTGGTGAAGTCGCGTCGGCGTCAGGCGACGGTCAAGCGACGGTCGGGGCAGGCTCCGTGGCAACGGCGGGCGAACCACCGCTCGGCCCATCACCCGAGGACGGAGGCGTGCGCGGCGTCCAGTCCTTGGGTGGACGAGGTGCCTTGCCGGCCATGATGTCGTCGAGCTGGTCGGTGTCGATGGTTTCCCATTCCAGCAGGGCCTTGGCCATGGCGTGCATCTTGTCGCTGTTCTCTTCGATCAGGCGACGGGCCTGGTTGTACTGTTCGTCGATGATGCGACGCACTTCCATGTCCACCTTTTCCATGGTCTGTTCGCTCATGGTGGTGGTCTTCGTCACCGAACGGCCCAGGAACACTTCGCCTTCGTTTTCCGCATAGACCATGGGCCCCAGGGCATCGGTCATGCCGTAACGCGTGACCATGTCGCGGGCAATATGGGTGGCGCGTTCGAAGTCGTTGCTGGCGCCCGTGGTCATCTGGTTCATGAACACTTCTTCGGCGATGCGGCCACCGAACAGCATGCTGATCTGGTTGAGCATGTACTCGCGGTCGTAGCTGTAGCGGTCTTGCGCGGGCAGGCTCATCGTCACGCCCAGGGCGCGGCCCCGGGGGATGATGGTGACCTTGTGCACGGGGTCGCATTTGGGCAGCAGCTTGCCGATCAGGGCGTGGCCGGACTCGTGGTAGGCCGTGTTGCGGCGCTCTTCCTCGGGCATGACCATGCTCTTGCGCTCGGGGCCCATGAGGATCTTGTCCTTGGCCTTTTCAAAGTCCTGCATTTCCACGGTGCGCGCATTGCGGCGCGCGGCCATCAGGGCGGCTTCGTTGCACAGGTTGGCCAGGTCAGCACCGCTCATGCCGGGCGTACCACGGGCAATGATGCCGGGGGCCACGTCCTGCCCAATCGGTATCTTGCGCATATGCACGTTCAGGATTTGTTCACGGCCACGGATGTCGGGCAGCGTCACGTACACCTGGCGGTCAAAGCGGCCGGGGCGCAGCAGGGCGGCATCCAAAATGTCGGGGCGGTTGGTGGCGGCCACCACGATCACACCCAGATTGGTTTCGAAGCCATCCATCTCGACCAGCATCTGGTTGAGGGTCTGCTCGCGCTCGTCGTTGCCGCCACCCAGGCCCGCGCCACGCTGGCGACCCACGGCGTCAATTTCGTCGATGAAGATGATGCAGGGCGCGTTCTTCTTGGCGTTGTCAAACATGTCGCGCACGCGGGCCGCACCCACGCCAACGAACATTTCCACGAAGTCGGAGCCCGAGATGCTGAAGAACGGCACCTTGGCCTCGCCCGCGATGGATTTGGCCAGCAAGGTCTTGCCGGTGCCAGGAGGGCCGACCAGCAGCAGGCCACGGGGGATGCGGCCGCCGAGTTTCTGGAATTTCTGCGGATCTTTCAGGAAATCCACGACTTCCTTGACTTCTTCCTTGGCCTCGTCGCAGCCAGCCACATCGGCGAACGTGACCAGATTGGTGCTTTCGTCCAGCATGCGTGCCTTGCTCTTGCCAAAGCTGAAGGCGCCGCCCTTGCCTCCGCCCTGCATCTGGC
>WOZN01000155.1 GCA_011620245.1 Acidovorax sp. | reverse complement strand
CACCTACATGTGGGCCGGCCCGCACCACCTGCACTACACCGCGCTGCCCGACTGGACGCAATCGCTGGGCATGGTGTTCTCTCTCATCTTGTTGGCCCCCAGCTGGGGCGGCATGATCAACGGGATCATGACCCTGTCGGGCGCATGGCACAAACTGCGCGACGATCCTATCCTGCGTTTTCTGATCGTGTCTCTGTCGTTCTATGGCATGTCCACGTTCGAAGGTCCGATGATGTCCATCAAGACCGTCAACGCGCTGAGCCATTACACCGACTGGACCGTGGGCCACGTGCACTCCGGTGCCTTGGGCTGGGTGGGTCTGATCACCATGGGCTCGCTCTACTATCTGGTTCCCCGTCTGTTCGGTCGGGAAAGGATGCATTCCATCAAGGCGATTGAACTGCATTTCTGGATGGCCACCATCGGCATCGTGCTGTACATCGCCGCCATGTGGATTGCCGGCGTGATGCAAGGCCTGATGTGGCGCGCCATCAACCCAGACGGCACCCTGACCTATACCTTCGTCGAAAGCGTCAAGGCGACCTATCCGTTCTATGTGATCCGTGTGACCGGCGGCCTGCTGTATCTGGGCGGCATGATCATCATGGCCTGGAATGTGTGGGCAACCGCTATTTCGGGTCGTTCTGTCAAGGTGGCCATTCCCGCCGTGAACGCTGCCCACGCCTGAGCCCGAAGGAGCCCATTCATGTCTGACAACAACCAAAATGCTTCTGGCGGCTTCACCCACGAGAAGGTGGAAACCAGTAATTTTCTGATGATCGTGCTGATCCTGCTGGTGATCGCCATTGGCGGCCTGGTGGAAATCGTGCCCCTGTTCTTCCAGAAATCCACAACCGAGGCGGTGACGGGCGTCCAGCCTTATTCGGCGCTGCAACTGATGGGGCGCGATGTGTATATCCGCGAAGGTTGCTACAACTGCCACTCGCAGATGATTCGGCCCTTCCGCGCAGAGACATTGCGCTATGGCCACTACTCGGTTGCCGGTGAATTTGTGTATGACCATCCCTTCCAGTGGGGCAGCAAGCGCACGGGCCCCGATCTGCAGCGCGTCGGCGGCAAGTACAGCGACGAATGGCATCGCATTCACCTGAACAATCCGCGTGACGTGGTACCCGAGTCCAACATGCCTGCGTATCCATGGCTTGAGAAAAATGCCATTGATCCAACCGATGTACCTGCGCGCATGAAAGCCCTGCGGACCGTGGGCGTGCCCTATACCGACGAGCAGATTGCTGCTTCTGCCGCTGACGTGAAGGGCAAGACCGAAATCGATGCCTTGGTGGCATACCTGCAAGTCATGGGCCGCGCGCTCAAATAAAGGAGATTTGCCATGGACATCACGACCATGCGCATCGTCGCCACATTGGCATCGATGGCCTGTTTTATTGGCATCTGGGTCTGGGCCTACATGGGCCGCAACAAGTCCCGGTTTGATGAGGCAGCCCGGCTGCCCTTCGAGCAAGATTGACCTTCACCAGAACGAGAACACCCCATGAGTGACTTCACCAGCAATTTCTGGTCGGTCTTTGTGACCACGCTGACCTTGGTCGGCATCTTCGCCTGCGGCATTCTGCTTTGGATTACAGGTCGCAAGAAGATTATGGCCACGGCCGACAACACCACCGGCCACATCTGGGACGAGAATCTGGTCGAAATGAACAACCCCCTGCCGCGGTGGTGGGTGTGGCTGTTTGTCATCACCATCCTCTTCGGCCTGGGTTATCTGGCAGCTTATCCCGGTCTTGGCACTTTCACGGGCAAACTGAACTGGACGCAAAAGGGTGAATACGAGGCCGAAATGGCCAAGGCCAAGACGGAGATTGAGCCGCTTTATGCACGTTTTGCTTCAATGAAGCCTGAAGACATGGCGGTAGACCCGCAAGCCCATGCCATTGGCGAGCGCCTGTTCATGAACAACTGCGCCCAGTGCCACGGTTCGGACGCACGCGGAAGCAAGGGTTTCCCCAATCTGGCGGACAACGACTGGCTTCATGGCGGCACACCCGAAAAGATTCGCGAGACCCTGCAAAATGGGCGTATCGGCAACATGCCTCCCATGGTTGCCGCAGTGGGTTCGCCGGAAGATGTGCGCAACCTTTCGCATTACGTGCTGAGCCTGTCGGGCAGCCCGCATGATTCGTTGCGGGCATCGCTGGGCAAATCCAAGTTCGTCTCATGCGCCGCCTGCCATGGCATGGACGGCAAGGGCAACCAGGCCTTGGGTGCCCCCAATCTCACGGACGACATCTGGTTGCATGGCTGGGGCGAAGCGGCCATTACCGCCATGATCAATAATGGCAAGGTGAATCAGATGCCCGCGCAGGCTGACAAGCTGACCGACGCGCAGATCGGAGTGCTGGCATCGTATGTGTGGGGTTTGTCCAACAAGCCCACAGCAGTCCGCTGAAATCAGGGCGGCCCTGACCTTGGTGGGGGCTGCACCGAAGTGTTTTTTTCTGCTCTTACAAGAGCCCGCACCATGAAATCATCCGACAGGGCGCCGCGCAAGGTCATCCCCATCGCGGCGGCCAAACCCGAGCCATCGGCAGAGGGTGAGCTCGTCTCCCTCTACGAAGCGCAAAAGAAGGTTTACCCGAGATCAATCAGTGGGTTTTTTGCGCGCTGGCGCTGGGTCATGGTGTTTCTCACGCAGCTCGTTTTCTATGGGTTGCCGTGGCTCGAGTGGGGCGAGCGCCAGATGGTGCTGTTTGACCTGGGTGCCCGCCGGTTCTATATTTTCGGACTGGTCCTTTACCCGCAGGATTTCATCTACCTGACGGGGTTGCTGATCATTTCGGCGCTCTCGTTGTTTCTGTTCACTGCGGTAGCCGGTCGTTTGTGGTGTGGATTTGCGTGTCCACAAACGGTTTACACCGAGATATTCATGTGGATAGAGCACAAGATCGAGGGTGATCGCAGCGCGCGCCTGCGACTGGATGCGAGTCCCTGGACGTTTGAAAAGATCAGAAAGAAGTTCCTGAAGCAGGCCGTGTGGGTGGCAGTGTCCCTTTGGACGGGGTTCACCTTTGTGGGTTATTTCGTGCCGATTCGGGAACTGGGCCCCGAGTTGCTGGCTTTTGCCGGCGGCTGGCAGATCTTCTGGGTGTTTTTCTATGGCTTGGCCACCTATGGCAATGCCGGCTTCATGAGGGAGCAGGTGTGCAAATACATGTGCCCCTATGCGCGGTTCCAGAGCGCAATGTTCGATCGCGATACGCTCATCGTGACCTATGATGAAGCCCGAGGCGAGCCACGTGGTCCCAGGATCAAGACGGTGGACTACAAGGCCAAGGGCCTGGGCGATTGCATTGACTGCACGTTGTGTGTGCAGGTATGTCCGGTAGGCATCGACATCCGCAAGGGTTTGCAATATGAGTGCATCGGCTGCGGTCTGTGCGTGGACGCCTGCAATACCGTGATGGACAAGATGCATTACCCCAGGGGATTGATCCGTTATTCAACCCGGAATGCTGTTTTGAATCACTGGAGCCAATCGCAAATCTTGCGGCATGTCTTGCGTCCTCGCGTGCTCATCTACACCGCGGTTCTGGTGGCCTTGTGCGTGGGAATGCTGGCCAGCTTGGCAACACGCACTCCCCTGAAAGTGGATATCGTGCGTGACCGTGCCGCCTTGTCCCGCATCGTTGCCGGCGGTAAGCTTGAAAATGTCTATCGGCTGCAAATCATGAACGCCACAGAGGGCGCGCAGCGTTATCGCATTTCAGTGAGCGGGCTGGAGGGCCTTGAAATGGCCTCTGAGCAGGAGGTTGAGATTGGTGCCGCAGAATCCCGCTGGGTGGCTGTGCGGCTCCAGATCCCCTATGGATCGGCGGATCCTGGGCCCCATACGATTCATTTCGATATTTCGGCATTGGAAGGCGGTGGCAAAGTGACCGAAAAATCCATTTTCCTGGTGCCGCGTTAAGTGAAGGTCACTGCACGTTCGGTGTCTTGTATCCGTATTGCTGACAAGCTGAGGAGGTTTTATGTCATCCAGCCCCGTTGTTGCTTCTGAGCCGCAGCCCTGGTGGAAGTTTGGTCATGTCTGGCTGGTGATTGCCGGGCCGGTCATTGTAGTGATTGCCAGTTTTGTCACGCTGTGGCTGGCCATCAGTCGACCGGACCCTGTCGTAGAGGAAGACTATTACCGTAAGGGAATTGAGATCAACCAGACGCTTGCGCAACCTGAAAAAAGTTTGGCTCCTGCACTCAAGGGTCGCAACCATGCGGCGACACCTGCCAAGGATCAACCTCGCTGAGTTCCAATGTGAGCCTGGTGCATTCACATCACTTCAGCAAAATCTTAGGAGACAAGACGATGTGGACACAACGCCTGATGTGGATTGCATGGCCTGCCTTTCTGGCGGCATGCATTCTGGAAATGCTGGTTTTTGCCATGGTGGATCCGCAGGACCTGCACTGGTTTGGTCAGCCGTTGACCTTGTCTCGCCAGGGGGTCTATACCCTCGCATTCTTTGCATTCTGGATCATCACCATGGTTGCCAGTGCGCTGACGACACTGCTGTCCATGTCTCGCTTTGAGCTCAACCGCTGCCCGGTGCCCCCGGAAGCTCGGCCGGACGATTGTCACAAGGCTTCCTCATGCCCATAGCGGTCAGACTGCTGCGCAACGATCAGTGGCAGGCCTGCTGATTGTTGACAATACGCTTGAGTGCTTCGGTGTCCAGAATACGAACATGGCGCTGTTTGACTTCCACAGTGCCGTCTTCCACAAACTTCGAGAACGTGCGGCTCACTGTCTCCAGTTTGAGACCTAGGTAACTGCCAATTTCTTCCCGGGTCATTCGCAGTACCAGTTCGGATTGCGAGAAACCGCGGGCATGCAGGCGTTGCACCAGATTAAGCAGGAACGCAGCGAGGCGTTCTTCAGCACGCATGCTGCCCAGCAAAAGCATTACACCGTGTTCGCGAACGATTTCGCGGCTCATGATTTTGTGAACATGGTGTTGCAGGGCGGTGATTTCGCGCGAAAGTTCTTCGATGCGATCAAAAGGCATGACACAGATTTCGGCGTCTTCGAGGGCGACGGCGTCGCAGGTATGGTGATCGTTGACGATGCCATCGAGCCCAATGATTTCACCGGCCATCTGAAAACCAGTGACCTGGTCGCGCCCGTCTTCCGTAGCGACGCAGGTCTTGAAAAAACCGGTGCGAATGGCATAGAGAGAGGTGAATGGCTCACCATTGCGAAAGAGGGTGCCTCCCCGCTTGATTTTTCGCCGCACCGCCACGACGTCGTCAATGCGTTGCAACTGCTGCTCATTCAGACCCACGGGCATGCACAGCTCTCGCAAGTTGCAGTTGGAGCAGGCGACTTTGATGGTTTGCGGATTCATGGGCACAGGAACCTGGTTGGTTGGGCCGGGATGGTCGGCTGATGTCTGTTGGAATGCAATTGTCCAGCGCCGCACAATTGGCGGCTGACATAAATCAAATTATCGCCCTTGCTTCTATTCACTCTCTTGATTGAAGTCAAGGACATAAGTCGAAGAGTACGGCACAGTATCCATGGATGCAAGGATATTTTCCGATGACTGCTATCTCACCAGAACTTCTGCGCCGATTTGACGTGCCAGGGCCTCGTTATACCTCCTATCCAACTGCAGACCGGTTTGTGGAGGCATTTGGGCAAGAGGACTATGTGCTGGCGCTTTCGCAGCGCCGTGTTGGCGCCATGGCCATGGCGTTGCCGCTGTCCCTGTACGTCCACATCCCGTTTTGCGAATCGCTCTGCTACTACTGCGCATGCAACAAGATCATCACCAAACACCATGACCGTGCCGACGTGTATTTGCGCTACCTCAGTCGCGAGATTGATCTGCACACAGCCCACTGCGGCACCGGGCAGGTGGTCAGTCAGCTGCACCTGGGTGGCGGCACGCCTACTTTCCTCTCGGATGACGGACTGCGGCAACTCATGGCAATGTTGCGGCGCAGCTTCACATTCGTGCCGGGTGGGGAATATTCCATCGAGGTCGATCCCCGCACTGTCACAGCGGAGCGCCTGGCAGTGCTGGCAGAGCTGGGCTTTAACCGGCTGAGCTTCGGGGTGCAGGATTTCGATGCCGAGGTTCAGAAGGCGGTGCACCGCATCCAGCCGGCAGATCAGGTGTTTGCGCTGGTGGAGGCGTCCCGCGCGTTGGGCTTTGAGTCGGTCAATGTGGATCTGATCTACGGGCTGCCGCGCCAGACGCCCGAGTCGTTCGACCGTACGTTGGCACAGGTGGCGCAATTGCGCCCCGACCGGATTGCCCTGTACGCCTATGCCCATCTGCCCGATCGCTTCAAGCCTCAGCGGCGCATTATCTCGACGGAGCTACCCACGGCATCAGCCAAGGTGACCATGCTGTCGCGTTCGCTGGATGCTTTCATGGACGCAGGTTATGTGTACGTGGGCATGGACCATTTTGCCCTGCCCACCGATGCATTGGCTGTTGCCAAGCGGCAGGGGCGACTGCACCGCAATTTTCAAGGCTATAGCACTCAGCCTGACTGCGATCTCATTGGCCTGGGCGTATCAGCGATCGGCAGGGTAGGCGCTACCTACAGTCAGAATGCGAAGTCGCTGGAGGAATATTACGACCATCTGGATCAGGGGCGTTTGCCCGTGGTGCGTGGATTGGCCCTGAACCGTGACGACTTGGTGCGCAGGGCGGTCATCATGGCGCTCATGTGCCAGGGTGAAGTGCAGTTCGAGCCCATGGAACAGGCGTGGCTCATTGATTTTCGGAAATATTTCTCGCCGGAACTGGAGCAACTGGAGGCCATGGCCGAACAAGGGCTTGTCTTGCTGGGTTCCGAGGGCGTCAAGGTAACGTCCATGGGCTGGTTTTTTGTGCGCGGTATCGCGATGGTGTTTGACCGCTATTTGCAGGCTGATCGCAATCGGGCCCGGTTTTCGCGCATCATTTAGCGTGAACAATCCAACGGAGGATCCGGCTTCATGCTTGCGCCCCTCGCCGTAACAGCCTTGCTCATGGGGCTTGCTGGTGGGCCCCATTGCTTGGCCATGTGCTCTGCACCATGCGGTGTGCTCGTGGGCCAGAAGGCGTCGTGTTCGACTGCGGGCGACATCAGCGGCACAGCCTCCCAGCCCGTGCAGTGGCTTCCCAAGGGCGGAATGCCGCGCCGGTTGTTGGCGTTCCATCTCGGGCGCTTGGCGGGCTATGCCGGAGCGGGCGCCCTGGCTGCGCTGGCCATGGACAGTCTGGCTTGGCTGACGCAGCAAACCATGGCCTTGAGTCCGGTATGGACCTTGATGCATGTTGCTGTCATGGCCTGGGGATTGATGATGATGGTGCAGGCGCGCCAGCCTGCCTGGGTGGAGCAGGCTGGACGCACGGCCTGGCGCCGTGTGCAACCTCTTGTCCGCGCACCGGGGGGGCTGATGGTGGCGGGGGGGCTTTGGGCGCTCATGCCGTGCGGATTGCTCTATTCAGCCCTGCTGGTTGCTGCGCTCAGCGGTGGCGCGTTGCAGGGCGCTGTCACCATGGCGCTTTTTGGGGTGGGCAGTGGATTGTGGCTGGTGGGTGGCCCCTGGCTATGGAGTCGGTTGCGTTCACGTATCAATGCGGTGCGAGCCAGTTGGGGAACCCGGTTGGCGGGCGCATTGCTGGTTGGTGTGGCAGGTTGGGCCTTGTGGATGGATCTGGTCTACAAGCCCTCCCTTTGGTGCCGGTAGCCGCAAATCCTCGTGCTTCAGGGAAATAGCGCTGGGCACAAGCGCTGAAGGGACTTTGGATGGTTCTGCGGGGCAATGTTGCCCCGACGCTGCAGTGTTTCGGCTGTGAGTTGCAGGATTGGCAGGGAAGGGGGTGATAATTGCTGTCACTGCTGGTGGAGCGCACATCACCATGTTTCGTTTCTTGTGTCGTGAATCCTTCCTTTCTTATAGATATCAGCCAGCTTCGCATCGGCATGTACGTTCAGCTTGATCTGGGCTGGATGCATCATCCTTTTCCGGTGAGCAGTTTTCGCATCGTGTCGGCAGACCAGATTGCGAAGCTCAAGGAACTTGGCCTTGCGGAGGTTCGTTACTTCCCCAACAAAAGCGATTCCGAACTGCGTGAATTGGACTCCGTCGCAGGCGAAGCTTTCGATACAACAGCTACGGAATCGGCCGCGAACGCGATGGTCCAGGCTTCTGATGCCGCAGATTCCGTTGCGGCCAAGAACCGCGCTTACTTGCAAATTCAGAACCGTATATTGGCCATGTGCAACCAGCGCTTCGGGGACGCGACGCGGCAATACCAGGCAGTGGAGCGTGCGGTCACTGTTCAGCCTGATTTGGCTCGCAATCAGAGCGAGGTGCTGGTGTCGGATTGCCTGAAGGAGTTGCCGGAGAACGGCGACTCCGTGATCCGACTCCTGTCAGAAGGCGCGGGCGAGAGCAGCGCGTTGCACCCGGTCAACGTGATGGTAGTCAGCCTCTTGCTGGGTAAGGCGCTGGGTATTAAAAGCACGGAACTGCACGAACTCGGGATGGCTGCATTGCTGCACGACCTGGGCAAGCTCGGCATGCCGGCTGCCGGTTTTACACCGGCCGGGCGGCAGCATTATGAGTCTCACGTAGGACAGTCAGTTGCCTTTGCGCAGCAGATGGGATTGTCTGATGTCGTCCTGACGGCAATCGCGCAACACCATGAAATGGCAGACGGTAGCGGATTTCCCCTGCATCTCGTGGGCGATGATATGCAACGCCCGGGCCAGATACTGGCCCTGGTCAACCATTATGAAAGGATGTGCAATCCGGTTGTCGGTGTTGAGGCCTTGACGCCCCACGAAGCCCTCTCGGTGATCTTTGCCCAGCGCAAATCGCGCTTTGATCCGGTGGTGTTGGGAGCCTTCATCCGCATGATGGGCGTGTATCCGCCAGGATCCGTGGTGCAACTTGCCAATGACCGTTACGCCATTGTCGTGTCGGTCAACTCGTCCAGACCGTTGCGGCCCAAGGTAATCGTTCACGATCCCCGGGTTCCCAAGGATGAAGCACCGGTGCTGGATCTGGAGGCAATGCAACTGGGTATTCGACGCAGTATGAAACCTGCCCAGTTACCGCGCGATGCCCTCGATTACCTGTCGCCGCGCAAGCGGATCTGCTATTTTTTTGAGCGCGCTGTGGACCCAGGACCTGACGAGGCGCAAGCGTGACGCATTTACCACCGCAGTCCTGGCTGAACGGCCTGCAGGAGGCGTTGTGGCTTGTAGATCGCAAAAGCTTGCGCATCCTGCAGGCGAACAAGGCCGCCGAGCAACTGGCTGGCTTGTCCGCAAGTGACATGGTGGGCAAGCCGGTGACAAGCCTGGCAGCAACCCCGGAGGATCAGGCATTCTGGGCGGAGCCCTTTGCCACGCTTGCCGATGGCATCCATTCGCATACCAGTGTGTTGCGGGCGGATGGTTCGCTGGTGCCGGTCGAACGGCGTGTCAACTGTGTGGACCAAGGAGATGGCTGTGCGATTCTCATGCTGACGATGCTGGATTGCAGTGTCCAGGATGCTACCCAGCAGGAACTGGAAACCCTGCTTTCAGAATTGCGCGCCACCCTCGATTCCGCAGCGGACGGCATGCTGGTGTGCGGGCTTGACGGGCGCGTGCGCGCCTTCAACCAGCGGCTGGCGCAAATCTGGAGCATTCCTCGCGAACTCCTGGTGCAGCGCAACGACACTGCGCTGCACGACCATCTGGCCTCCAGGGTGGTGGATCGCAAGGGCTATCACGAACGCCTGATCGCCATCGACAATGAGCCGCTGCTGGAGAGCACCGATATCCTTCAATTGCACGGTGGCATGACGGTGGAGCGTCGCGTCGTGCCGCAGCTTCACCAGGGCCGTCTAGTGGGGCGCGTGTATTCTTTTCGGGATATCACCCGCCAGACCGAGGTGCAGGCCAGCTTGCGCCTGGCTGCCCGGGTCTTCGATTCCAGCCTGGATGCCATTTTCATTGCAGACAGCCGGCACCATTTGATACGCATGAACCCGGGTTGCAAGCGACTGGTAGGCTCTTGCGCAGCCGCTTTTGAGGGGTGCATGGCGGCGTCTCTGTTCGGTAGGGGTTCGGATGCCTCATTCATGGAGCAGGTGCTGGCGGGTTGGGAACGCGATGGATTCTGGGAGGGCGAGCTTTGGTTGCCTCGCGACAACGATGCCTACTGCGCCGTGCATTTGTCATGGGTTGCCGTGCGCGATGATGAAGGCCGGCTGGTGCAAAGCATTGGTTTCATGCGAGACCTTACGTTGCAGCACGCGGCCCAGAAACGCATTGAAGAACTGGCATACAGCGATGTTCTGACCGGTTTGCCCAACCGGCTGGCGCTATCTCAACGGGTGGATACCGCAATCCAGGGGGCTCGCGCCAGTGACACAGGTTTTGCCATCCTTTTCCTGGACCTGGACCGGTTCAAGATCATCAATGACTCTCTCGGCCATCCGTTTGGGGATCGCGTATTGCAGTTGGTGGCTGAGCGTCTGCAGGCCTGCCTGCGACAGACGGACATGCTGTGCCGTTTCGGCGGCGACGAGTTTGTGATTTACCTGCATGGCGCCGACGCCGTTGTGGCGGAAAACGTGGCGCGCCGAATACTCGAGGATATGCTGAGCCCATGTTTGCTGGACGGCATGGGATTTTCCATTCAGTGCAGTATCGGCTTGGCGCTGTACCCGCAGGACGGTGTCAGCCTGGACGATCTCATCAAGCAAGCCGATACGGCCATGTACCGCGTCAAGGAGCGGGGGCGTGGCAGCTATGGCTTCTACCGGCCGCAGATGAACGCCAGCCTGTTGTCGCGCATGAAACTCGAGCACGCCATGCGTCAGGCGCTGGGCGAGCAGCGCCTGGCTGTGCACTACCAGCCCCAGGTGAACCTCGTGACCGGCCGGATCGTGGGTGCAGAAGCACTCATCCGATGGACGGATCCCGAGTTTGGTGTGGTCTCACCTGCGCAGTTTGTGCCGTTGGCCGAGGAGTCGGGCTATATCGTGACGCTGGGGGCGTGGGTCATGGAACAGGCCGTGCGGGAGGCTGCCCGGTGGATGCACGACGGAATGCCCATTGTGGTGTCCGTCAATGTTTCTGCGCTGGAGTTTCGCCAGACCGATTTCGTTGAACGCCTGACGCGCCTGCTGGCTGTGCACCAGTTGCCACCCACTTTGCTGGAACTGGAGTTGACTGAAACCATCCTGCTGCAGGACGCACCGGAAATGGAGCTGCGATTGTTCTCCCTGGCAGAGCTTGGTGTGGGCCTGGCGATTGACGACTTCGGCACGGGCTATTCCAGTCTGGCCTACCTGAAGAAGCTTCCTATCCACAAGCTCAAGATCGACCAATCATTCGTGCGGGGATTGCCCGAGGATGACGGCGACCGGGCCATTGTCAGCACCATCATCAGCATGGGGCGTGCGCTGCATATCGAAGTGGTGGCAGAGGGGGTGGAAACCACAGCACAGCGTGCCGTGTTGCAACAGATGCAGTGTGAACATTTTCAGGGGTTCCTGTGCTCACCTGGCCTGCCCGGGATCGAATTCCGTCAATTGCTGGGCAAATCCCGCCAGGGGCTGGCACAGTTCGCGCCTGGGGCGTCAGCCGTATAAGGGGCTCGCAAAGCAATAACCCTGGAAACAGCAGTTGACCGCTTTGCATCCCTTGCCAAGCTGCATGAAATCAAGCGCTGACGGCTTCGATGGCGTTCACCTTGTGGGTGAAAGCGCTATGCACCTGCCGTTTCCAGGATAACTTGTCGGTTGTTTTTGCCATGGGCGGCGCGCCGCAGCATGTGTGGCCTCTCTTGCATCGCACAAAATCGTCTCAGAATGCCGCCACGCCTTTCCAGAGCATATAGGCAGCTAACATGAACAGCAGGCTGGCAAAAACACGTTTGAGTTGTTTCACCGGCAACTGGTGCGCAGCCCGGGCACCCAAGGGGGCGGTCAGCACGCTGCACGTGGCAATGACGGCCAGAGCCGGCAACCAGATGTACCCCAGCGAGGCAGTGGGCAGGCCCGCCACGGACTGCCCGCCCACCGCATAACCCACCACATTCGCGAGGGCAATGGGAAAGCCCAGCGCGGCACTGGTGGCAACGGCATTGTGAATGGCCACATTGCACCAGGTCATGAAGGGCACGCTGACAAAACCCCCACCCGCGCCCACCAGGCCGGACAAAAAGCCAATCAGCCCTCCCGCCACCAGTTGTCCGCCGGTTCCCGGCATCTGTCGGGACGGCGCCGGCTTCTTGTCCAGAAACATCTGAAAGGCCGAGAAGCTCACAAAAAGCCCAAAAAAGATGGCCAGAAATGCGCCCCTGAGCAGCGCAAAAACGCCCAGGCTCGCCACCAGCCCGCCCAGCACGATGCCGGGCGCGAGCCGTCGCACGATGTCCCAGCGCACGGCACCCCGCTTGTGGTGCGCGCGCACGCTGGAAACCGAGGTGAACATGATGGTGGCCATGGAGGTGGCAATGGCCATCTTGACGGCCAGATCGGGCGCCACTTGCTGGTGACCCAGGATGTAGGTCAGAAAAGGCACCAGCAACATGCCGCCGCCAATGCCGAGCAGGCCCGCCAGAAAGCCGGTGCCCAGACCGAGGATTCCGAGTTCAACAATCAGAAGGGGTTCGAGCATGATGCAACGGAATCCGGGGGGGCTGAATGCGCCGCGTCTGTGCAGTGTGTTTGTGCACTGACGGGAGAGAAAAAGAGGGTGTCTGCAAGTGCCACCGGACCGTCATCCTGAACCGGGGGTTCAGGTGGGCGAGGGCAGCCTGGCGTTGGGTTCATCTG
>WOZN01000433.1:1305-2694 GCA_011620245.1 Acidovorax sp. | reverse complement strand
TCACCCAAAAGGTGAACGCCATCGGAGTCATCAACGATAGATTTCATGCGACTTGTCAAGGAATACAAAGCGGTCAACTGCCGTTTTTAGGATCATCGGGCTTCCATGCTAGAGCAACGCATTCAACAACATTTCATCGACAGCGCCGACCTGAAATACCAGGCAGCGCAAGCCCTGAGCGCGCCCATCGCCGCTGCCGTGCAGGCCATACTGGCCTGCGTGACCAGCGGCGGCAAGGTGCTGGCCTGTGGCAACGGGCCTTCGGCCGCCGAGGCGCTGCAGTTTGCGGCCTTCTGCGTTGCCGGGTTCGAGCGTGACCGGCCCGAGCTGGCCGCGCTGGCCCTGACCTCCGACAGCACCCTGCTCACGGTGGCCGGGGGCGGCAGCGACGTAGCCCAGCAGTTTGCCCGCCAGGTGCGCGCGCTCGGCCAGGCGGGCGATGTCTTGCTGGCGCTGTCCGTCACCGGCAACGATGCCAACGTGATCGCCGCCATCGAGGCTGCCCATGAGCGCGACATGACGGTGGTGATCCTCAGCGGCCGCACCGGCGGCCAGCTGGCCGCCATGGTGCGCGAGACGGATGTGCTGATCAATGTGCCGCACGACCGCGCCGCGCGGGTGCGCGAGGTCCATGCGCTGGTGTTGCACTGCCTGTGCGACGGCGTGGATGCCCAGTTACTTGGAGAACAGGAAATACCGCTATGAAGCTGACCATGAACCGTACGGCCTGCACCCTGCTGGCCGCCGCTGCGCTTGCCGCAGGCCTGTCTGCATGCATCCCCCTGGTGGTCGGAGGCGGCGCTGTGGTGGGCAGCATAATGGCCACAGACCGCCGCACCACCGGCGCCCAGGTGGAAGACGAAGGGATCGAGTTGCGTGCCGCCAACCGCATCCGGGAGGTGCTGGGCGACCGGGCCCATGTCAACGTCACCAGCTACAACCGCCAGGTTTTGCTGACCGGCGAGGTGCCAACAGCGCAAGACCGCGCCACGGCAGAACAGATCGTGGCGGACGTGAACAATGTGCGCGCGGTGGTGAACGACCTGGGCGTGATGCCCAATTCTTCGCTGAGCCAGCGCACCAACGACACCTTGATTACTGGCAAGGTGCAGGCGAGTTTCATGGATGCCAAGGATGTTTTTTCCAGCGCCTACAAGGTGGTGACCGAACGCAATGTGGTTTACCTGATGGGGCTGGTCACCCCGCGCGAGGCTGCGCGCGCCACCGAAATTGCGCGCGGCGTGAGCGGCGTGAGCAAGGTGGTGCGGGTGTTCGAAATGATCACCGAAGAAGACCTGCGCCGCAGCAGCACCCAGCCGCCCGCGGCCGTGTCCACCGGCAACCCCTCGTCACAGGGCCACTGATGCCCGCATGACGGGCCGCGGCGCG
>WOZN01000433.1:0-1205 GCA_011620245.1 Acidovorax sp. | reverse complement strand
GCGCGCTTTCAGCTTTCAGGTCAGGCGCTTGATCAGGCTGGATGTATCCCAGCGGTTGCCGCCCATTTTCTGCACATCGGCATAGAACTGGTCCACCAGCGCGGTCACCGGCAAGCGCGAGCCATTGCGGCGGGCTTCGTCCAGCACCAGGCCCAGGTCCTTGCGCATCCAGTCCACGGCAAAGCCGAAGTCGAATTGGCCGTCCACCATGGTCTTGCCGCGGTTGTCCATCTGCCAGCTTTGCGCCGCGCCCTTGCCGATCACGTCCAGCACCTGCTTCATGTCCAGCCCGGCATTCTTGCCAAAGGCCACCGCTTCGGCCAGGCCCTGCAGCAGCCCCGCGATGCAGATCTGGTTGACCATCTTGGCCAGTTGGCCCGAGCCGCTGGCGCCCAGCAGCGTGAACGCTCGCGAGAAGGCCATGGCCACCGGCTGAGCGGCATCGAAGGCGGCCTGGTCACCGCCGCACATCACCGTGAGCTGGCCGTTTTGTGCGCCGGCCTGGCCCCCGGAGACCGGGGCATCGACAAACTGCAGGCCCAGATTGCGTGCGGCGGCATGCAACTCGCGCGCCACTTCGGCCGAGGCCGTGGTGTGGTCCACGAAAATGGCGCCGGGCTGCATGCCGGCGAAGGCGCCGTTGGCTCCCAGCGCCACCGCGCGCAGGTCATCGTCGTTGCCCACGCAGCAGAACACGAGGTCGGCCCCGAGCGCGGCCTCGCGCGGCGTATTGGCATGTTTTTGGGCTTTTGCGCTTGCGTACTCTGCGCACCATGCTATTGATTTTGCAGTTGTGCGGTTGTACACCGTGACTTCATGACCGGCCAGGGCAAGGTGGCCCGCCATGGGATAGCCCATGACGCCCAATCCCAGAAAGGCGACTTTGCGGGCGGGTATGCTGTCGTAGCTGCGGGGGTTGGTGCTTGGCATGTGAGAGGTCCGCTCCAAAAAAATGCTTGCTCAGACGATAGCAAAATGCTCGGTGCCCGAGGCCAGGTCGGGCGATTTGGCGCGCTGGCTGTTGAGCTTGATCTGCAGGCGCAGGTCGTTGAGCGAGTCGGCATTGCGCAGCGCATCTTCGTAGCTGATCACGTTGGCCTCGTAGGCGTCGAACAGGGCCTGGTCAAAGGTCTGCATGCCCAGGTTGCGGCTCTTTTTCATGACCTCCTTGATCTCGGCGACTTCGCCCTTGAAGATCAGGTCGG
>WOZN01000046.1 GCA_011620245.1 Acidovorax sp. | reverse complement strand
GTCCGCTGTACCAGCAGCCGGGCAGTGAATCGGCCGTGAGCCAGTACGACAAGGATGACGTGGAGGCCATCGGCCTGGTGAAGTTCGACTTTCTGGGCCTGGCCACGCTCACCATCCTGGAGATTGCGCGCGAGTTCATCATGAAGCGCCACAAGGGGCAGGAGAACTTCAGCTTCGAGGCCATTGCGCTGGATGACGGCCCGACCTACAAGCTCTTCTCTGATGGCAAGACCGAGGCGGTGTTCCAGTTTGAAAGCCGCGGCATGCAGGGCATGCTGAAAGAAGCGCGCCCCAGCCGTCTGGAAGACCTGATCGCGCTGAACGCGCTCTACCGCCCGGGCCCGATGGACCTGATCCCCACCTTCGTGAACCGCAAGCATGGCAAGGAGCCGGTGGAGTATCCGCACCCGCTGGTCGAGCCCGTGCTGGCCGAGACCTACGGGATCATGGTCTACCAGGAGCAGGTGATGCAGACCGCCCAGGTGCTGGGTGGCTACAGCCTGGGCGGCGCCGACATGCTGCGCCGGGCCATGGGCAAGAAGAAGGCCGAGGAAATGGCCGAGCACCGCGCCATCTTCCGCAAGGGGGCTGCAGAAAAGGGCATCAGCCAGGAGAAGGCCGACGAGGTGTTCGACCTGATGGAGAAGTTCGCGGGCTACGGCTTCAACAAGTCGCACGCGGCCGCCTACTCGCTGCTGGCCTACCACACGGGCTGGCTCAAGGTGCATTACACGGCCGAGTTCTTCTGCGCCAACATGACCGTGGAAATGGACGACACCGACAAGCTCAAGGTGCTGTTCGAAGATGCGCAGAAGAATTTCGGGCTGACATTCGAGTCGCCGGATGTCAACCGCGGCACCTACCGCTTCGAGCCGGTGACCGACAAGGTGATCCGCTACGGCCTGGGTGCCGTCAAGGGCACGGGGCAGCAGGCCATCGATGCCATCGTCGCTGCCCGTGAGGGGCGGGGCGAGGGGCCGCAGGGATCCACTGTGGGCCCCTTCAAGAGCCTGTTTGATTTTTGCGTGCGGGTGGACAAGGCGCGGCTGAACAAGCGCACGGTCGAGGCACTCATCAAGGCGGGGGCCTTTGACTCACTCAATCCCAATCGCGCCGCGATGGTCGCTTCGATCGACCGTGCCTTTGACTTCGCTGCAGCCACGCTGGCCAACGTGAACCAGGGCGGTCTTTTCGACATGATGGGCGACGACGCCCACGGATCGAGCACGCAGGAGCCGGCTCTGGTGGACGCGGTTCCCTGGGGCATCAAGGAGCGCCTCACCCAGGAAAAAACCGCCATTGGCTTTTATCTTTCGGGCCATCTTTTTGACGAAGTGGCGCAGGAAGTGCGTCGTTTTGTTCGCACCCAGATCGACGAACTGCTGGACAGCCGCGAGCCCCAGATTCTTGCGGGCATCGTCAGCGACTTTCGCGTGATCAATGGCCAGCGGGGCAAGCTGGGCCTGTTCCGCCTGGACGACAAATCGGGCGTCATCGAGGCGTCGGCCGACGAGGCCCTGCTCAACAGCTGCCGCAACCAGCTCAAGGAAGATGAGTTCGTGGTGATGATGGGGCGCCTGCAGCTGGACCATTTCAGCGGGGGGCTGCGCGTGAAGGTGCAGCAGGTCTGGGATCTGGCCGGAGCGCGAGCGCGGTTCGGCAAATACCTCCATGTGGTGGTGGGCGACAAGTCGCCGGACGTGCAGCGCCTGGTGCAGGAGTTTCCGCCGCGTCGCGAAGAGTCCGGGCAGGGCGATCTGCTGCACGGGCTGCGCGTGCGCATGGGCGTGCGCTGCGTGGCAGAGCGGGGCGCTGCGGTGGCCGAACTGCAGCTGGGCGACGCCAGCCGGTTTTATCCCACCGACGCCGCGCTGGCGGCCTGGACTGCCCAGATCGGTACAGGCTCTGCCGCCGTGATCTATGAATAAAGGCACTTGATTAGCAACATATCTCAGACAAAACCGTTCGTCCTGAGCCTGTCGAAGGGCTCAGCCCGAACGGATGGGATGAGATATCTGAGACAAGTTGCTAATCAAGTAAAGACGATAAAGGCGGCACTTTTCAATACAGGCGCTGTGGCCTGGTTGAAAAAGACGCGACCACCATCAGATGACATTGGCTATTGGCTGCAGCGATTGGCTGCAGCGATTCTTCGGGATCGCTAGAATGAATTCCATGGCAACAAAACCACCTTCTCCCCCCACCGTGCAGCCCGTGACCCGGCCTGCGCAGGATGATGGCGGTTCGGTCGTGCTCGAAAGACGCGCCCAAAAGACCCGGCCGCCCCAGATGTACCAGGTGGTCATGCTCAATGACGACTACACACCCATGGAGTTCGTGATCGTGGTGCTGCAGGAGTTTTTCAGCAAAGACCGCGAACAGGCCACCCAGATCATGCTGAAGATTCATCTCGACGGCAAAGGCGTTTGCGGCGTGTATTCACAGGACGTGGCCGCCACCAAGGTGGACCAGGTGCTGGAGGCTGCGCTGAAGGCCGGCCATCCCCTGCAATGTGTGAGTGAGCCTGTTGAATAACAGGTCTCTCATCCCGATCTACAGTTATCTATATCTCTTCCACGCAAGCACAAAGGAGTTAACATGATTGCCCAGGAACTGGAAGTCAGCTTGCACATGGCCTTTGTTGAGGCCCGTCAGCAGCGCCACGAGTTCATCACCGTGGAGCATCTGTTGCTTGCAT
>WOZN01000284.1 GCA_011620245.1 Acidovorax sp. | reverse complement strand
AAAAAAGATAGCATGCAGCGCTTTACGCATAAGCGCTACAGGCCAATTTGGCCGCAACCGCAGCCCGGCGCCCGAAGCTGGCCCTGCGCCGGGTATGATTCACCCCCTCGGGTCAGTGCCCTGCTGCACCCCGGGCGCTGCCCAGGCGCCCCGCACATCCATCTGCCCGTAGCTCAACTGGATAGAGCAATAGCCTTCTAAGCTATAGGTCGGGGGTTCGAGTCCCTCCGGGCAGGCCAAAACTGAGGTGGACCCCACAACAGAGGGGCTATCTGGCCGGGTCCAAGCCCAACGGCAATTCCCGCGCGTCCAGCCCCATGGCTTGCAGCTCGCGGCGGAAGTGGGTCATGGCCAGCGGGAAGGCTTGCGCGACCAGAACGTACTGGTATTCGTGATCGTCCAGCAGGGGAGTGACTGTGCCTTCGACCACGTCTACAGGGTAGTAGAACCGTGCCTCGTACTCACCAGCATAAGTCGCCACATCGCCAGCGTCACTTTCGTTGGTGGCCTTGGCGTCCAGTTTGATCCGCACGCCCAGCATCAGCGGGGCACCTGCCACATCGGGCACCGCCAAACCCACCTCGATCTCTTGCTGCACTTCCAGCCGCATCTTGGCGCCCACCGCCTCGCCACGGTTTTGGCCGGTGCAGGCCAGCACCCGAAAGCTGCGCAGCACGGGGCGGGGAACGGTCACCTTTGACATGACACCGCTCCTTGCCTGAATCGGCGGAACGCACGGGGGGCGTAATGCGGATCGGGGCGGATCGTATTGTTTTGCACCCGCGGGAGGGATATCAACTGGACGGTACCTTGAACATCCGCACGCACGGGTTCGCGCTGCTGCGTGAAATCAGCCTGCAAACCCTTTTCTTCCACCAACGCCCAAAATGCGGCCGGGCTGCGGCGCACCAGGCGCAGCAGCGTGTCCATGGCCTCTGACTGGGCCACATCGTCGTTCTCGTACTTGCTGAACGCCACCGGCCCACCGCCAAACAGCCTTGCCGCCTGGGCCTGTGTGAGCTTGTACTGCTTGCGCAGCGCAGTGATTTCATCGCCCGTCAGCAAGCCATCAACCTGCTTGCGAAACGCCATGACGATGCGCTTGTTCAGCTTGCTCTCGGCCATGCCTGCAAAGTCAGACGTGCAGGTGTCGCACTGCTTGTAGTGCGATGGTAGTTCCGCCTTGTGACCCTTGTACTCGTACTCCACCATCTGCACCGATGCGGTGACATGGCCTTCACCGCAAATCGGGCAAAGTTCTTGTGCGCTCATCGAGGCACTCCTTTCAGGCGTGGCAAGACACGATCAGCACCAAGGCCCCGGTCTTGCTCACAGCAAACTTCACAAAATATTCCATCCGAACAGGCCGCCCGGTTGCCGGAGCGGTCTCTCCCACGCTGACGCTGTATGCATCACAGGCCGCCCAGGCTCCCTTGCCGTTTTCACACCATTCCGAGTCGATGTAATCCTCAAGCCTCAGCGACAGGATCAAATTGCCCACTCGCTCCAGGTCGTCGTCAAACCACTTGCGCACATCCTTGCGGCACTTTTCCGTCCAAGTGAAGAGTTGGTTCTCTTCACAGGCCAGGGTCTGTACCCGTTTCAGCGCATACAGCGGCCCATTGGCAATCTTGACGCGCCCCTGCCCGTCTTCGGGAGGATTCAGACTGTACTCCGAAACGACGACCATTTTTACCATGATGGTAATTTTAGACAAGCGCTGGGGCCATCACGCCACAGACGCCACCAGCGCCTCGGCCAGACGGGACTGCACCGCCTCGCGCTCGGCCAGCCGCTGGCGCAGGTCGGCGCACAGGCGGCGCAGGGCAGTGACGCGGGTGACGATGCGGGATTGTTCGGCGAGGGGTGGCATCGGAAATGCGCAGTCTTTCAGCTGCGTCATGTTGATCGAAGCAAGATTTGTCGTTTGCTTCGCAGAAGAAGCGAAGTAGCTTCGGGCCACTGCCGAATTCAAAAACAGCTCTGCCCAAACAGCATTCCAGTCACTCGTGATCCCGCGCGCTTTGAACACATGGTTTTGGTGCAGGCAAGTCGCTATCTCGTCATTCCATATCGCAGTGCGCCCCACTTTGTCCCAATCTCCACCTTCAGTAATGAGCAAGTCACCGCTCTGAAGTTGAAAGCGCTGCAACTCGGTCTGATCAACGACGATTTCCTTCATCGAAGTGAGATTCAAATGCCATCGTTGAACGTTTGCAACGCGCAGGTATGGCAAAGACACAGGCGTGGCTATTGGTGTTTTACGTCCCAAAGTTACGCCGCTTGATACAAATACGATGTCACCCAGCCTCACCCACTCCCACCCCACCGGCAACTCAAACGGCTTTTCCTCGTCGGTGATGGGCGGCAGGGGTTTGTCGCGTTTGATCTTGCCTTCGGCCATCAGCCGGTCTTTTTCGGTGCGGATGCGTTTGAGCAGTTCGCTGGCGGGTTCGTCGCTGGGGTCTTGGGGCACGAGCAGGCCGCGCACGGCCAGTTGCAGCAGGGTTTGCTCCAAGGCATCGATGGCTGCGGGGCGGTCGAGCAGCAGGTCGAAGTGCCGGGCCACGCGCTGCCAGTGCTCGGCCAGTTCTTGGGGCGTGGTGCTGGCGGTGAGCGCGCCCAGCAGGGTGCCAACCAGTTGGGCGTGCTGCGCGGCCTCCAGTGTGCCCTTGGCCTCCAGCGCATCGCACAGGCGCATGAG
>WOZN01000240.1 GCA_011620245.1 Acidovorax sp. | reverse complement strand
AGGATGAAGCGGCACATGTCCTGCTTTTCCTCGACGTTCATGCCGGCCATGGGCTCGTCGAGCAGCAGCACCTGCGGCTCCATGGCCAGAGCCCGTCCCAGGTCCACGCGCTTTTGCAGGCCGTAGGGCAACTGGCCCACGGGGGTCTTGCGAAAGGCCTGGATTTCCAGAAAGTCGATGATGTGCTCGACGAATTCGCGGTGCGCAATCTCTTCGCGCTCGGCCGGGCCCCAGCGCAGCGCCTGCAGCAGCAGGTTGCTTTTGATCTTGAGGTTGCGCCCGGTCATGATGTTGTCGATCACGCTCATGCCCTTGAACAGCGCCAGGTTCTGGAAGGTGCGTGCCACGCCCATCTCGGCCACCTGGCGGCTGTTCATGTGGCCAAAGGTCTGGCCGCGAAAGGTGATCGAGCCCTCTGACGGCGTGTACACGCCGTTGATGCAGTTGAGCATGGAGCTCTTGCCGGCGCCGTTGGGGCCGATGATGGAGCGGATCTCGTGCTCGCGCACGTTGAACGAGATGTCGGTCAGCGCCTTGACGCCGCCAAAGCGCAGGCTGATGTTCCTGATGTCCAAAATGACATCGCCGATCTTTTTCTGTGTCATGGCTGTGCGTCCCGGTCAGGCTTTGGCAGGATAGGTTTTGGCGTCCACGATGGTCAGCGTGGCGCTCACGCTGCCGGTGCGGCCGTCTTCGAACTTGACCTGGGTCTCGATGAACTGCTCCTTCTTGTCCGAGTACAGCGCATCCACCAGCACGCCGTACTTTTGCGCGATGAAGCCGCGGCGCACCTTGCGGGTGCGGGTCAGCTCGTCGTCGTCGGGGTCCAGCTCCTTGTGCAGCACCAGAAAGCGCGCCACCTGGGTGCCCGCCATGCCGGGCTCGCCCGCCAGGTCGGCGTTGACCTGTGCAATGCAGTCGGCAATCAGCTCCAGCACCCTGGGCTTGGAGGCCAGGTCCACGTAGCCCGCGTAGGGTATGTTCTGGCGCTCGGCCCAGTTGCCCACGGCCTCGAAGTCGATGTTGATGAAAGCGCAGACCTTGTCGCGGTCGTGGCCGAAGCACACAGCCTCTTTGATGTACGGGAAGAACTTGAGCTTGTTCTCGATGTAGTTGGGCGCGAATATGGCGCCCGACAGGGTCTTGCCCACGTCCTTGGCGCGGTCGATGATGCGCAGCTGGCCCTCGGCGTCGATCACGCCGGCGTCGCCGGTGTGAAACCAGCCCTCGGCATCGATCACCTCGGCCGTGGCGTCGGGGCGCTTGTAATACTCCTTGAGCACCGACACGCCCTTGACCAGCACCTCGCCGTTGTCGGCAATCTTGAGCTGGATGCCGGGCGCTGCCTGGCCCACCGTGTTCAGGTTGACCTGGCCGTCGCGCTGCAGGCAGACGTAGGCGCAGGTTTCGGTCTGGCCGTAGAACTGCTTGAGGTTGATGCCGATGGAGCGGAAGAAGCGAAACAGGTCCGGCCCGATGGCCGCGCCTGCCGTGTAGGCCACGCGGATGCGCGACAGACCCATGGCGTTGCGCAGCGGGGCGTAGATCATGAAGTCGCCCAGCTGGTAGCGCAGGCGATCGAGCAGCCCGACCGGCTTGCCGTCCAGGATGTCGGAGCCCACGCGGCGCGCCAGCGCCATGCATTTTTCAAACAGCCAGCGCTTGGGCCGTGCGGCGTCTTCCATGCGGATCTGGATGGAAGTGAGCATGCCCTCGAATACGCGCGGCGGCGCAAAGTAATAGGTGGGCCCGATCTCGCGCATGTCGATGCTCACCGTGCTGGCCGATTCCGGGCAGTTGATGGTGTAGCCCGCCACCAGCCACTGGGCCAGCGAGAACAGGTGGTCGCCCACCCAGGCCGGCGGCAGGTAAGAGATGATGCAGTCGCTGGGGCCGAGCTTGTCCACCTCGGTGGCGCCCCGGGCGGCGCTGATGAAGCTGGCGTGCGTCTGGCACACGCCCTTGGGCTTGCCGGTGGTGCCCGAGGTGTAGAGGATGACCGACACATCGCCCGGCTGGTTCTGCCCGACCAGCGCCTGCCAGGCGCCGGGATGCGCCTTGTCCCACTCGGCGCCCTGCGCCAGCAGCTGGTCCATGCTGATCAGCCCTGGCTGGCTGTAGTGGCGCAACCCGCGCGGATCGTCGTAAATGATGTGCGCGATGCCGGGCAGGGTTTCACGCACTTCGAGCAGCTTGTCCACCTGCTCCTGGTTTTCGGTGAACACGAACCGGACTTCGGCATCCTCCAGCACGAAGGCCATCTCGGATGCCACGGCATCCTGGTACAGCGGAACCGGAACGCCGCCGAGGCTTTGTGCCGCAATGAAGCCCATGTAGAGATGGGGGCGGTTGTCGCCAACCAGCGCGAGATTCTGGCCCCGCTGAAAACCCAGTGCCGCCAGACCGCAGGCCATGTGGCGCACGGTCTCGGCGGCATCCTTCCAGCTCCATGTTTGCCAGATGCCATATTCTTTTTCGCGCAGCGCCGGGGCCGTGGGGCGCTCGGCAGCATGCTGGAGCAGCAGTTGCGGGAACGTGGTCTTCATTCCGGTTCCTAATAATGAGAGGTATCTGCCCGGCGGGAGCCAGGCGCACTGTCTTGATGCAGTGCATTGGAGTCCATGCTAGGCCTGACTTTGACGTTGCCATGTCTTTCGGACGACAATCTGCGGGAAACTCCTCATAGGGTGAACCCTCATTGTCTGGGG
>WOZN01000243.1 GCA_011620245.1 Acidovorax sp. | reverse complement strand
GGGCGCGCAAGCCCGCAGGGGCCATGGGCAAATGGCACTGCAAATGGCACTGCAATTGGCACTGCAAATGGCACTGCAATTGGCACTGGTAGGCTTTTACCCGAGATTGTCCATCAGGCGGCCCTTCGGGCCTGCGCGGGTGCTGGCGGACGATTTGCGGTCATTTGGGCCCCTGCTTGCGCGGCAATGGCAGGGCTATTCAGGGCTATTGCCTTCTTACCAATGCCCCAACTGCCTCGCAACTCGCCACCCCCTCGCGTCCTGATGAACGTGAACAAGTTCTCAGTTGCTCGCAGGCGCGACCCGCAGCAACCGCTGCAAGCGTTCGCTGCTGGTCGTGTATTCCAACGGCTGCTTGCGCCCCGTCAGCCATTCGGCGGCCCCGAAGGCGGCGAGGGTGGCTTCGTGAAAGCCGCACAGAATCAGCTTGCGCTTGCCGGGGTAGGTGTTGATGTCGCCCACGGCATAAATGCCGGGCACGCTGGTGCGAAAGGCCTCGGTGTCCACCGTCAGTTGCTTGCGCTCCATGGCCAGCCCCCAGTCGGCAATGGGGCCCAGCCGGGGCGAAAGGCCCAGGGCCGCCACCAGCAGATCGAGCGGCAGGCGCTGCGGTGTGCCATCGGGTGCAAGAATCTGCAGGGCTGTCAGGCGATCGCCCTGGGTTTCGATACCGGTGATCTGCGCCGCCACCACATGAATGCGGCCCGCATCGCGCAGGTTTTGCAACTGCCTTAGTTGCCCGGCCGGGGCCTGGAAAACATCCCGCCGGTGCAGCAAGGTGATGCGCGCCGGAGCCTGTGCGGGTTCTTGCGCGGCCCAGGCCAGGGCCGTGGCCACGGCAGCCTCTTCGCCCCCATGCACCACCATGTTCTGCCCGGCAATTGGCAGCCTCTCGGGCAGGCGCTGGTAATGCAGCTGTGTACCCAGAAAGCGCTCGATGCCGTCCACCTTGAGCGTGCGCGGCACAAAAGCACCCACGCCAGCCGCAATAAAAACAGTGCGGGCCAGCAGGCGCGCACCTTGCGAAGTTTCCAGCAGGAATCTTCCGTCGGGCTGGGGGGTCAGTGTAGACACCAGCGCGTTCAGGTGCCAGTGGGGCTGAAAGGGCGCGATCTGCTGGAGCAGCAGCGCTGCCAGCTCGCGCCCGCTGCAGACGGGCACACCCGGGATGTCATAGATGGGCTTGTCGCCATACAGCTCGACGCACTGGCCGCCCGCATGGGGCAGGGCATCGATCAGGTGGGCGGTGATGCCGTGCAGCCCCAGCTGGAATACCTGGAACAGGCCCACGGGGCCTGCGCCGATCACTACTGCATCGGTATCTTGAACCATTTCCGAGCCGCTCATGCAACGCTCGATACCGGCGCTGCCCCAGGCGAGTGCCACCGTGGAACTGGCTTTGCCAGGCCTCCGGTGGCGTCCCTCCTCCGGGGGGATGACGCGAAGCGGCTCAGGGGGGATTTCACTTGACCAGGTACTTGATCTTGCCGGGCTTGCCGTTCCACTCGTCGGCGTCGGGCAGGGCGGGCTTGCGCTTGGTGATGCTCTTCCAGCCGTTGGCAAAGGCGAGGTCGGCGTTGAGCTTGATGAAGGCGATCTGGTCGGCCGGCAGGTCTTCTTCGGCAAAGATGGCGTTGGCCGGGCATTCGGGGATGCAGACGGCACAGTCGATGCACTCATCGGGGTCGATGACGAGCATGTTCGGGCCTTCGCGGAAGCAGTCCACGGGGCATACATCCACACAATCGGTGTATTTGCACTTGATGCAGTTTTCGGAGACGACGTGGGTCATGACGGGATTTGTGTGGGGCAGTGAAAACCCTCGATTTTAGAAGCTTTCACCGGCCGGGTTGAAGGGGCCCTGCGGCCAAAGTGGGTTCAAGGGGGGCAGCGGGTTGGTGCAGGTCAGTTGACCAGCACGGCCCCGGCGGTTTTGTGGCTGGCGGTGTCCACCAGGATCAGCGAGCCGAGCACGCGCGCTGTGCCGAATGCGGCGGCCGGAATGGCCTCCTGCAGCACGAGTTGAACATGGCCGATGGCGTTGGGGTCGAGCTGCGTGGCGGGTTCTTCGGCCAGGGTGTTGATGTTGAGCTTGTGCACCACGGCCTTCACCTTGGCCTTGACCCAGCGGTGACCGTGCAGCGCCCAGTACACGCGGCCTGCCACCAGGGGCTCGTCGTCCATCCAGGCCACCGTGGTGCGCAGTTCGCGGCGGGCGGGCCAGGCGGGCGTGGCGGCGGGTGTGTCGCCAAAGTCGTCGTCTGCCGGGGCTACGGCCGCCGTGGGGGCAGCCACAATCCAGTCGCCACGCGATACATCCACCTCGCGGTCGAGGATGATGCCCGCGCTGGTGCCTGCGGGTATATCGCCGGGGCGGCGGGCGTGGTCCAGCACCTGGGCCACAGCGGCCAGCTGGCCGCTGGGGAATATCTGCACGGCGGTGCCGGGGGTTACGCTGCCCGATGCCACCCGGCCCCAGAACACGCGGCGGCCCTGGGACGTATCGGACGAGGACGAGAACTTTTCGACCCACTGCACGGGAAACGCCAGCGGCAGGCCGGTGTCGGCGGGTGTGTTGGGCAGGGCTTCGAGCACCTGCAGCAGCGTGGGGCCTTCATAACCGCACCAGCCTGCGTGGGCATCCACCACGTTCCAGCCCTTGAGGGCCGACAGGGGCACCGTGGCGCGCACGGCAATGCCTGCGGCCTGGGCAAAC
>WOZN01000396.1 GCA_011620245.1 Acidovorax sp. | reverse complement strand
GCGCATTCAACGACCGTCCTGCCCATGGATTCCCCATAGGGGTTAACCCGCAGACGATAGCGCTGTCAGGTATTCTCGGCGCCGTGAATTACGCCCAGCTCCTTCTCCCCGACTTCACCCTCATTCTCTTTGGCTACCTGGTCTGCCGCTACACCGCCCTCAACCGCTCCGTCTGGCAGCCCGTGGAAAGCCTGGTGTACTACCTGCTGTTTCCCGTGCTGCTGTTCCAGTCCATCGTGAAAAGCCCGGTGGACATCCGCGCTGCCTCGGGCCTGATTGGCGCAGGCGTGCTGTCGGGCCTGGCCGGCATTGCACTGGCCTACAGCCTGCCGCACTGGCCCTGGCTGGGCAAACGGATCGACGCCCGCGACCATGCGGCCAGCGCGCAGGTGGCGTTTCGCTTCAACTCCTTCATCGGCCTGGCGCTGGCCGAGCGGCTGGCCGGCGCGCCGGGCCTGCTGATGATTGCCGTGCTGATCGGTGTGTGCGTGCCCCTGTTCAACGTGGCCGCCGTGTGGCCCATGGCTCGCCACGGCCAGCATGGCTTTGCGCGCGAACTGCTGCGCAACCCCCTGATCGTTGCTACCGCCTCGGCGCTGGCGGCCAACCTGCTGGGCTTTCGCATCCCCGTCTGGCTGGAGCCCACGGTGGGCCGCATCAGCGCGGCTTCGCTGGCACTGGGCCTGATGGCGGCAGGTGCGGGCATGCAGTTCGGCCTGCTCACGCGCAGCAAGACGCTGAGCATTGCCGTGCTGTCGATTCGCCACCTGGTGCAGCCGCTCATCGCGTTTGCCATGGCGCACCTGTTCGCGCTCAACCCGGTGCAGACCACCGTGCTGCTGGCGTTTTCGGCCCTGCCCACGGCCTCCACCTGCTATGTGCTGGCGGCGCGCATGGGCTACAACGGGCCGTATGTGGCGGGGCTGGTCACGCTTTCGACATTGCTGGGCGTGGTGAGCCTGCCTTTTGCGCTGGGATTCTTGCGCTGATGCCTTCCGGCAGCGGCACAAATACTATCAATTCGATAGCTGCCAGCGCTTACCAGTAAAGCGCTGGCGTCATATTTGACCCAAACCCCAGGCCACATGCTCGCGCACCAGCGCACTGGCGTCCTGCGCACGTGACTGCAGTGCGGCGCGCACACCCGCATCACCCGTCTGCCGCAGGGCATTGCCCAGCGCCACGGCCACGTTGCGCAGCCAGCGCTCGTGGCCAATGCGGCGGATGGGCCCGCCCTCGGTCATGCGCAGAAAAGTCGGCTCATCCCATGCAAACAGCTGCACCAGTTGCTGGCCCGCCAGGCCTGCGCGCTCGTCAAAATCCGGCAGGCGGCTGACCTGCGCGAACTTGTTCCAGGGGCAGATCAGCTGGCAATCGTCACAGCCATAGATACGGTTGGCCATCAGGGGGCGCAGCTCCACCGGTATGGGCCCCGCGTGCTCGATGGTGAGGTAGGAGATGCAGCGCCGCGCATCCAGCCGGTGCGGCGCGATGATGGCCTGCGTGGGGCATACCTCAATGCAGGCGCTGCAGCTGCCGCAGTGCGCCGTGACGGGCGCGCTGGGTGGCAGCGCCATGTCCACGTAGATCTCGCCCAGGAAAAACATCGAGCCGGCCTCGCGGTTGAGCACCAGCGTGTGCTTGCCGCGCCAGCCCTGGCCGCTGCGCGCCGCCAGTTCCGCCTCGAGCACGGGCGCCGAATCGGTGAACACGCGGTGGCCAAAGGGCCCCACGGCCTCTCCAAGGCGGTGGCTGAGCTTTTGCAGGCGCGCGCGCAGCACCTTGTGGTAGTCGCGCCCCCGCGCATAGACCGACACAATGCCCTCCTGCGGACGGGAAAGGCGCGCAAACTCGACGGCCTGCCAACCCTCGGGCGCCTGCACGGGCGCCGCTGTGGGAATATGGCGCGGCAGGTAGTCCATGCGCGCGGTGATCACGCTCACGGTGCCCGGCACCAGCTCGGCCGGTCGGGCGCGCTTGAGGCCATGCGCGGCCATGTAGTGCATGTCGCCATGGAACCCTTGCGCCAGCCATTGCATCAATCCGGGTTCGGACGCAGACAAATCCACACCCGCCACGCCAATTTGGGAAAATCCCAGTTCACGGGCCCAATCCCGCAATCGAGGAACGAGTTGACTGTTGCACCACATATCGGCCGGATTGTAGAAACCCCCGCCCCGGAGGCCCCCACGGCCAGCGCGCGCGTGCTGACCTGGCAGGGCGAAGACGACACGGCGGCGTTTGCCCGCGCGCTGGCCGCGCAGCCCCTGCTGGCCAATGCCTTCCTCACGCTGCATGGCGATCTGGGCGCCGGCAAGACCACGCTGGTGCGCCACCTGCTGCGCGCCCTGGGTGTGCAGGGCCGCATCAAAAGCCCCACCTATGCCGTGGTCGAGCCGCACGAGGCGCCGGGCCTGGCCCCCCACGCCACAACGGTGTGGCATTTCGACTTCTACCGCTTTGACGACCCGCGCGAATGGGAAGATGCGGGCTTCAGGGATATTTTTGCAAGCCCTGGCCTCAAAGTGGCAGAATGGCCAGAAAAGGCTGCAGCGCTTACCCCGCCTGCGGACCTTGCTATACACATTGAAGCAATTGACGAAACCGCAAGGAAAGTCACGCTGCACGCCCACACCCCCCTGGGCCGCAGCCTGCTGCAAGGAATGAGATGAAACACCCCCTGAGCCGCTTCGCGTCTTCCCCCTCTCTCGCCTCGCTGCGCG
>WOZN01000406.1 GCA_011620245.1 Acidovorax sp. | reverse complement strand
GCCACCACGGCCTTGATGCCCAGCAGCTGTGTGCCCTTGGCGGCCCAGTCGCGGCTGGAGCCCGTGCCGTATTCCTCGCCCGCAAACACCACCGTGGGCGTCTTTTGCGCCATGTATTGCATGGCGGCGTCGAAGATGAACATCTTCTCGCCATGCAAAGGCCCCTCGCCCTGGAACACCGTAAAACCGCCTTCCTCGCGCGAGCCGTCGGCCGTGGGGGCGATCATGAGGTTCTTGATACGCACGTTGGCGAAGGTGCCGCGCATCATCACCTCGTGGTTGCCGCGGCGCGCGCCATAGCTGTTGAAGTCGGCCTTTTGCACGCCGTGCTGCAGCAGCCACTGGCCAGCGGGCGAGCTTTCCTTGATCGAGCCGGCGGGCGAGATATGGTCGGTGGTGATGGAGTCGCCAAACAGCGCCATGATGCGCGCGCCCTGCACCGATTCAGAGCCATTTTGGCCTCTAGCGCCCGTCCCATCTGCGCTGACAGCTTCTGATTCAATAGCAAAGTCAGCAAAGAACGGCGGCTCGGCGATGTAGGTGCTGGCCGGCCAGGTGTAGGTGGTGCCAGCCACGCCCTTGATTTTTTCCCACAGCTTGCCGGGCTCGGTCTTGACCTTGGCGTAGTTTTCGCGGAAGGCCTTGCCCTTCATGGCGAACTTCATGAGCCGGTAGATTTCGTCGCTGCTGGGCCAGATGTCGCCCAGGTACACGTCCCTCAACTTGCCATCTTTGCCCTTGCCCTGCCCCAGGGGCTCGGTCATCAGGTCCTTGAGCACCGTGCCCGCAATCGCATAGGCCACCACCAGCGGCGGGCTGGCCAGAAAGTTGGCCTTGAGGTTGGGGTGGATGCGCGCCTCGAAATTGCGGTTGCCCGACAGCACGGCGGCGCACACCAGGTCGTTGCGGGTGATGGCCTCGTTGAGTTCGGGCGTCAGGTCGCCCGCGTTGCCGATGCAGGTGGTGCAGCCATAGCCGACGAGCGCGAAGCCGAGCTTTTCGAGGTAGGGCAGCAGGCCGGTCTCGGTCAGGTATTCGGTGACGATGCGCGAGCCCGGCGCCAGCGATGTCTTGATATGCGGCTGCACCTTGAGCCCGGCCTTGACCGCCTTCTTGGCCAGCAGGCCAGCCGCCAGCATCACGCTGGGGTTGGAGGTGTTGGTGCAACTGGTGATGGCCGCGATCAGCACGTCGCCGTTGCCGATCCGCAAGGCATTGTCGTCAGCGCGGGGCAGCTCGCACCCCGTCGCTGGCGCGGGGGCTGCAGCCAGCGCCGTGGCACGCGCCGGGTGGTTGGCCTCCATCTCGACCAGGTTGCGCGCTGCGCCCGGCTGCGGCGAAGGTGCATCGTCGGACGCCGCTACACCCTCGGCGCAGCCGACCCGGTAGCGCTGCAGCAGGCGCTCGGCGCTCTGGTTGAAGCCGTTCTCGGCATTAGGCTTGGAAAACAGCGACGCGAATTGCGTGGGCACCTTGCCCAGCTCGATGCGGTCCTGCGGGCGCTTGGGGCCGGCCAGGCTGGGCGTCACGCGGCCCAGATCGAGCTGCACCACCTGCGAATAATCAATCTCGCCGGCCAGCGGCACACCAAACAGCCCCTGCGCCTTGAAGTAGGCCTCGAAGGCTTCGATCTCGCCCTTGGTGCGGCCCGTGCCCTTGAAATATTCGATGGTCTTTTCATCGACCGGGAAAAAGCCCATGGTGGCGCCGTATTCGGGCGCCATGTTGCCGATGGTGGCGCGGTCGGGCAGCGCCAGGGTGCGCGTGCCTTCGCCAAAAAATTCGACGAACTTGCCCACCACCTTGTGCTGGCGCAGCAGCTCGGTGACGGTGAGCACCAGGTCGGTGGCGGTGACGCCTTCGCGCAGCTGGCCGGTCAGCTCCATGCCCACCACGTCGGGCGTCAAGAAATACACCGGCTGGCCCAGCATGGCGGCCTCGGCCTCGATGCCGCCCACGCCCCAGCCCACCACACCAATGCCATTGATCATGGTGGTGTGGCTGTCGGTGCCGACCAGCGTGTCGGGGTAATACAGATCATCCTTGGTCTTGTGCACGCCACGCGCCAGGTATTCGAGGTTGACCTGGTGCACGATGCCAAAGCCCGGCGGCACCACGCCAAAGGTGTCAAAGGCCTGCATGCCCCATTTCATGAACTCGTAACGCTCGCGGTTGCGCTCGAATTCGAGCTTCATGTTCAGGTCGAGCGAATCCTTCTTGCCATAGTGATCGACCATGATGGAGTGGTCCACCACCAGATCCACCGGCACCAGCGGTTCGATCTTCTTGGGGTTCTTGCCCAGCCTGGCAGCCACGCTGCGCATGGCGGCCAGGTCGGCCAGCAACGGCACCCCGGTGAAATCCTGCAGCACCACGCGCGAGACCACAAACGGAATCTCGTCCTTGCGCGCCGCCTGGGGAGCCCAGTGGGCCAGTTGCCGCACATGCTCGGCCGTGACCTTGCGTCCATCGCAGTTGCGCAGCACCGACTCGAGCACGATGCGGATCGACACGGGCAGGCGGTTGATCTGCGGAAACTCCTTGGCCAGAGCGGGCAACGAATAGAACTGCCCCGTTTTGCCGGACGCAGTCTTGAAGTTCTTCAGCGTGGAGGCAAAAGCGTGGCGGGCGGGCTTGGACGATGAGGCCATGGCGAACTCCTGTAAGACACAACAGTGCCTATTCTGGCAGTCCCGCATGCCGGCGCAATGGTGGGGCCATGTGCAG
>WOZN01000041.1 GCA_011620245.1 Acidovorax sp. | reverse complement strand
GTGGCCGAGCCGTTCGAGATCGAGCTGCAATATGTGCAGCGCATGATGGCCTGGCTGCTGTTTGTCGAGCCCGCCAGCGTCTCCAGTCGCCATGCCATGCAGCTGGGGCTGGGGGCCGGGGCCATCACCAAGTTCTGCTACAAGAAACTGCGCATGTGCACCACGGCCATCGAGATCAATCCCCAGGTGCTGGCGGTATGCCGCCAATGGTTCAAGCTGCCGCCCGATGGCCCCAAGCTGCGCGTGGTGCTGGCCGATGCAGCCGAGGAAATCCGCAACCCGATGTGGCTGGGCACCGTGGATGCCCTGGCGGTCGATCTGTACGACCACGAGGCCGCAGCGCCGGTGCTCGACAGCCCCGATTTTTACGCCGACTGCCGCGCATTGCTGACCGAGGACGGCTGCATGACCGTCAACCTGTTCGGCCGGACGTCCAGCTTCGAGCGCAGCCTGGAGAGCATGGCCAGCGCCTTTGGCGAAGAGGCCCTGTGGGCCTTCAAGCCCACCCGCGAGGGCAACACCGTGGTGCTGGCGCAGCGCACGCCCAGCCGGCCCAAACGCACCGAGCTGGCCGCGCGGGCCGAAGCCATCCAGGCACGCTGGGATCTGCCCTCGGCCAAGTGGATGCGCGTGTTCAGGCCCGTGGTGTGAGATGAAGCACCCCCTGAGGCGCTCCGCGCCTTCCCCCTCTCTCGCCTCGCTGCGCGGTGCGGGAGGGGGACGCCGCCAGTGCGGCGGGGCGGCCCTTGCACGGCGGCCGCTGGCATGGGCCGCGCCCGTTGCATGCGCTATGGGTGGCGCGTGGCGCCATGAGAACCTGACATGATGTTTTTGCCCGATTTGTTCGGCCTTGTTCACCGTTCGTGAGGTCCGTAGACATGAGCACCACTATCGTCCCTATCCATCCGGCCATTGCTCCGGCCACCGACATCGGCCCGCTCGACTGGCGCCGCATGGTGGGCTGGCTGCGCGCCGATGGCGTGATCTCGCCGCAAGAAGCCCAGCGCACCATCGCGCGCTGTTCGCAGGCCGAAAGCGCGCAGCACCCGCTGGTGCGTCTGGCCAGCGTGTCCATGGCGCGCGCCAGCGATGGCAGGCCGCTCGACATCGAATCACTGACCGAATACCTGGCCCAGCGCGCCGGGCTGCAGTACCTGCGCATCGATCCGCTCAAGGTGGACGTGGGCCGCGTGGCCGACACCATGAGCGCCCTGTATGCCGAGCGGCACAAGGTGCTGCCGGTGCAGGTCACGGCCAAGGAGGTGGTGGTGGCCACGGCCGAGCCCTTCATCGACGACTGGGTGGCCGAGGTGGCGCGCCAGTCGCACCGCCCGGTGCGCCGGGTGGTGGCCAATCCGCAGGACATCCACCGCTTCACGGCCGAGTTCTTCGCGCTGGCCAAGTCGGTGCGCGCGGCGCAGAAGGCGGGCGGCAACGCGGGCGGCAGCAGCTTCGAGCAGCTGGTCGAGCTGGGCAAGAGCAACAAGCAGCTCGACGCCAACGACCAGGGCGTGGTCAAGGTGGTGGACTGGCTGTGGCAATACGCTTTCGACCAGCGCGCCAGCGACATCCACCTGGAGCCGCGCCGCGAGCAGGGCGTGATCCGGTTTCGCATCGACGGCGTGCTGCACCCGGTCTACCAGATGCCCATGGGCGTGCACAACGCCATGGTGTCGCGCATCAAGCTGCTGGGCCGCATCGACGTGGTGGAAAAGCGCCGCCCGCAGGACGGCCGCATCAAGACCCGCAACCAGCGCGGCGACGAGGTGGAAATGCGCCTGTCCACGCTGCCCACGGCGTTTGGCGAGAAGATGGTGATGCGCATCTTCGACCCGGACAACACCGTCAAGAACCTCGATGCCCTGGGCTTTGCGCCGCACGATGCGCAGCGCTGGGAGGCGCTCGTCAAGCGCCCGCACGGCATCATCCTGGTGACCGGGCCCACGGGCTCGGGCAAGACCACCACGCTGTATGCCACCCTCAAGCGCGTGGCCACCGAAGAGGTCAACGTGAGCACGGTGGAAGACCCCATCGAAATGATCGAGCCCAGCTTCAACCAGACGCAGGTGCAGCCGCAGCTCGACTTCAATTTTGCCGAGGGTCTGCGCGCGCTGATGCGCCAGGACCCGGACATCATCATGGTGGGCGAAATCCGCGACCTGGAAACCGCCCAGATGGCGGTGCAGGCCGCGCTCACGGGCCATCTGGTGTTCTCCACGCTGCACACCAACGATGCGCCCAGCGCCATCACCCGCATGATGGAGCTGGGCGTGCCGTCCTACCTGATCAATGCCACGCTGCTCGGGGTGCTGGCCCAGCGCCTGGTGCGCACGCTGTGCAAGCAATGCAGGCAGCCCGATCCATCGGCCGCTCCCGAGGCGCTGGCCGAGGTGGTCAAGCCCTGGAAGATCACGGGCGCCTACCAGCCTTACAAGCCTGTGGGCTGCGTGGACTGCCGCATGGGAGGCTTTCTGGGGCGCATGGGGCTTTACGAGCTGCTGACGGTGAGCGAGGCGCTCAAGGACAAGATCACCCAGGCGCCCTCCATCGACGTGCTGCGCCGCCAAGCCGTGGCCGACGGCATGCGCCCCCTGCGCCTGGCCGGCGCCCTGCGGGTGGCCGAAGGGCTGACCACGCTGGACGAGGTGATTGCGGCGACGCCGCCGCTTGAACCTAAAAACGGCAGTTGACCGCTTTGTATTCCTTGCCAGGTCGCATGAAATCTATCGTTGATGGCTCCGATGGCGTTCACCTTTT
>WOZN01000128.1 GCA_011620245.1 Acidovorax sp. | reverse complement strand
CTGTCTCCGACAGGCCTGCGCCCTGCAAGGGCGACGACGCGGCGGGCTCATGCCCTGCAAGGAGGAGCAACGCCGCATGGCGCCCTGAGCGCGGTGCTGGCGGGTGCATAGCGCTCTCACCCAAAAGGTGAACGCCATCGGAGCCATCAACGATAGATTTCATGCGGCCTGGCCAGGGATACAAAGCGGTCAACTGCCGTTTTTAGGATTATTTGAGGGAGAACAAATTTACCGTGGTAGTCCCGGCCCCCACCAGCAAGGCAAATTCGAAGGCGAATACAGCCCCCAGAAACACCACAAAGAGCGGAATGATCACCCAGTCCACCTGGGCATCAACGCGGGCCGCTTCCTGCGGGCTAAAGGCATTAAGGCCAATCACTTGGCCTCCATCCGCTTGTAAGAAAAAGAGGCTCGGCCAGCTTTGCGCCAACACGTGAAGAATGGTAGATTCGAAGCACATGATGTTGCACCTAACTTTCGTTAGGGTAGTTAGGGTAATTTCCATGGCGCATCTCCATAGACTTGCTTTAACCTCAAATCGACGCGATAAGAGACCAAAATAAAATGCAGGAGACAGCAATCAAGGTGACTTCCAATGCCATGCGGCTTGTCAACCCCGACGAACCGGCGGGACAAGCGGAAATAGACCGCATCTTCGCCGCCCAGCGTGAGACGGCCTTGCGGCTTCGTCAATCAACCGCCGCGCAGCGACTCGACAAGATCGACCGCCTGAAGCGGGCCGTCCTGGCGCGCCAGGCCGACATTCAGCGCGCTGGCGCACTGGACTTCGGCAAACCGGCCGCCGAGGTCGACCTGACCGAAATTTTGCCCATCGTGGCCGAAGCCAACGATGCGCGTCGCCATCTGCGCCGCTGGATGAAGCCAAACAAGGTTTTCCCCACCCTGTTGATGTTTGGCACGTCAAGCTACGTGCAGTGCGAGCCCAAGGGCCGCTGCCTGATCATCTCGCCCTGGAACTATCCCGTCAACCTGACCTTCGGCCCGCTGATCTCGGCCATCGCCGCCGGCAACACGGCCATTCTCAAACCCTCGGAGATGACCCCGCACCTGACAGCGTTGATGGCGGAGATCGTGCGCGAGGTGTTTCCCGAAGACGAGGTGGCCCTGTTCCAGGGCGATGCGTCGGTCTCGCAGGCCCTGCTGGATCTGCCCTTCGATCACATCTTCTTTACCGGCTCGCCGGCGATTGGCCGCGTGGTGATGGCCGCGGCGGCCAAGCACCTGACCAGCGTGACCCTGGAGCTGGGCGGCAAGAGCCCCACCATCGTTGACGCCACGGCGGACCTGAAAGCCGCGGCGGCCAATCTCATGTGGTCCAAATACACCAACAGCGGCCAGACCTGCATTGCGCCGGATCACGTCTACGTCCACGAATCGGTCAAGGATGTTTTTGTGGAGCACTGCCGCCAGGCCCTGGCCAAAGCCTACGGCGAAGGAGATGCCGTGCGCACCAGTCCCCACCTGGCGCATATCGTCAATGAGCGCCATGCCAAGCGCATCGTCGGACTGCTGGATGACGCACTTGAAAAAGGTGCCAGACTGCTGGCCGGTGGCCAGCACCAGACAGATCACCAGTTCGTCGCGCCCTCCTTGATCGACAACGTCAGCCCGGATGCGAAGATCATGCAGGAGGAAATTTTCGGCCCGTTGCTGCCCGTCATTGCTTACCGGGATCTTGACGAAGTCATCGCCAAGATCAACGGCCAGCCCAAGCCGCTCGCGCTGTACATCTGGACGAAGAACCACAAGGTCGCCGACAAGGTGCTGCGCGAGACGAGTTCGGGCGGCGCCTGCGTCAACCACAGCGTCGTGCAGTTCCTGCATGGCCGCCTGCCCTTTGGCGGTGTCAACAACTCCGGCTTGGGCAGCGCACACGGGATCTACGGGTTCAAGGCCTTCAGCCATGAGCGCGCGGTCGTCAAGACCTGGCTGTTGCTGGCCTCCACCTTCTACCCGCCCTACACCCATCTGTCGCGACGGCTGATCAATTGGACGCTGCGTCTGGTCTGATGAGCCACTTCTCTCCGGAGAGGCGCTATGGCACCTCTCAACACGATATCCGGCCAGTGGCCTAACCAAAAAAAACCTAAGGAGACTTCATGAACGGTCAAATGATGAGCATCCCCCTGCTCATTTCCTCACTCATCACCCATGCGGCGCGCCATAGCGGCGATGTGCCCATTGTCTCGCGTCGCGTCGAAGGTGACATCCACCGCACCACCTATGCGCAATTGCATGACCGTTCTCGCCAGATGGCCCATGCAATCGGCGGTCTCGGAGTGAAAACGTCGCAGCGTGTCGCCACGCTAGCCTGGAACGGCTACCGGCACCTGGAACTGTACTTCGCCGTCTCTGGCAGTGGTTCGGTGCTGCATACCCTCAACCCACGCCTGCACCCTGACCAATTGCTCTACATCCTCAACCATGCCGAGGACCAGGTGCTGTTCTTTGACCTGACCTTCCTGCCCCTGGTCGAAGCCGTGGCGGGGCGCTGCAAGACGGTGCGTCACTTCGTCGCGATGATCGACAAAGACAAGATGCCGGCGAGCAAGCTGCCAAATTTGCTGTGCTACGAAGACCTGATCTCGGCGCACAAGCCAGACTTTGCATGGCCCACCTTCGACGAAAATACCGCCTCGTCGCTGTGCTACACCTCGGGCACCACCGGCCACCCCAAGGGCGTGCTCTACAGCCACCGCTCGACGATGTTGCACACCTACGCCTCGGTCATGCCGGACGCGATTTCCATCTCGTCGCGCGACTGCGTGATGCCGGTGGTGCCGATGTTCCACGCCAATGCCTGGGGCCTGCCCTACAGCTGCGCGATGGTCGGCGCCAAGCTGGTGCTGCCGGGGTCGGCGCTGGACGGCAAATCGCTGCACGAACTGATTACCTCTGAGCAGGTGTCGTTCGCGGCCGGCGTGCCCACGATCTGGCTTGGCTTGCTCCAGCACGCCGAGCAGAACGCGCTCAGCCTCGCCCCCCTGAAACGCACCATGATCGGTGGCTCAGCCGTGCCGCCGAGCATGATGCGCGATTTTGAGGATAAGCATGGCATTGAAGTCACCCACGCCTGGGGCATGACGGAGATGTCGCCCCTGGGCACGGTGAGCCGGCTGAAGCAGAAACACCTGTCCCTGCCACTGGCCGAGCAGCATGCGCTGCTCGCCAAGCAAGGCAAGGTCGTGTTCGGCGTGGACATGCGCATCGTCGATCCACAGGGGGCCGACGTCCCCTGGGACGGCAAAACGCAGGGCGATCTGCTGGTGCGTGGCCCTTGGGTAATCCAGAGCTACTTCGGCCCGGATGGCGCCAAACCCCTGGTGAACGACGCAGCGGGCGTACCATGGTTCCCCACTGGCGACGTGGCCACGATCGACGCCGATGGCTATATGCAGATCACCGATCGCAGCAAGGACGTGATCAAGTCCGGCGGCGAATGGATCGGTTCAATCGACCTGGAAAACGTCGCCATGGCGCACCCGGCGGTGGCGATGGCAGCGGCCATCGCCGTGCCGCACCCGAAATGGGATGAACGGCCCTTGCTGGTGGTGGTGCGCAAGCCGGGCGCGGAGGTCACCCGCGAAGAGTTGATCGAGCACTACAAAGGCAAGGTTGCCTCCTGGTGGGTGCCGGACGACGTGGTGTTCGTCGAGGCCATCCCCATCGGCATCACTGGCAAGATGCTGAAGCACCAGTTGCGTGAGCAGTTCAAGGACTACCGGCTGCCGGGGGTCTGATCACCATCCTTGGATGATCAACCGGATGGCGATTCGGGCGACTACAGGAAACGCTTTGGGCGCATTCCTGGCTGGAAATACGCGCGCCGTTCAGGCTCATACTTCGTTGGACAAGGCTGAGTGGCTGAGTGGCTGAGTGGCTGAGTGGCTGAGTGGCTGAGTGGCGCAGCAATACCACGCGCGCTGGCAGAATGTGCTGCCATGACCCATGCCCCTGCTTCCCAGCCCGCTCAGGCGGCTCAGCCAGCGCGCCCCGCGCCGCAGCCGCGCAGCGCCTACCGGGCCTTTCGCTCCATCAGCACCCGCTGGATGGACAACGATGTCTATGGCCATGTGAACAATGTTGTTTACTACAGCTGGTTTGATACGGCGGTGAATGCGCACCTGATCGAGCAGGGCGTGCTCGATATCCACAGTGGCGAAACCATTGGCCTGGTGATCGAAACCCAGTGCAATTATTTTGCCCCGCTGGCGTTTCCTCAGACGGTGGAGGCGGGCATTCGCGTGGCGCGACTGGGCGGCTCCAGTGTGCGTTACGAGGTGGGCCTGTTTGCCCAGGGGGAGCCGCTGTGCGCTGCCGCCGGGCATTTCATCCATGTGTACGTGGACCGCGCAACACGCCGGCCCGTGCCGGTGCCCGAGCCGCTGCGCGAGGTTCTGCAAGCACTGGTCTTGCAATCAATTTGATAGCTTCAAGCGCTTTACCAGCAAGCGCTAGAGGCCGATTTGGCTTGAATTTCTGCAGCCCGGCACTGGGTTGCGCGATGGCCTACACTTTGTGGCCTTGCCACCTGTCCTGTCCATGATCATCACCAGCCTGCTCGACACCGACCTGTACAAGTTCACCATGATGCAGGTGGTGCTGCACCAGTTTCCGGGTGCGCAGGTTGAATACCGCTTCAAATGCCGCAACCCCGGCGTGCAACTGGCGCCTTATGTGGCTGAGATCCGCTCAGAAATCCGCTCGCTGTGCAGTCTGCAGTTCCAGGACGACGAGCTCGATTACCTGCGCTCGCTGCGCTTCATCAAGAGCGACTTTGTGGATTTTCTCGGCCTGTTCCGGCTGAACGAGAAATACATCACCGTCACGCCGCTGCCCTCGGGTGAGATCGACATCACCATCCGCGGGCCCTGGCTGCACACCATCTTGTTCGAGACACCGGTGCTGGCCACCGTGAACGAGGTGTACTTTCGCAACACGCAGAAGGTGCCTGATTTTCCCGAGGGCCGCCGGCGCCTGGATGACAAGATCGCATTGCTGCAGGCCGATGGCCTGGCCGAGCTCAAGATTGCCGACTACGGCACGCGCCGGCGCTTTTCCCGCGCGTGGCACGAAGAGCTGCTGCGCGTGCTGGTCGCCCGTCTGGGTACGGGCGACCGCCGCGCGGGGGCGCCGCCCGGCCCTGGCCAGTTTGCCGGCACCAGCAATGTGCTCGCTGCCATGAAACTGGGCGTGACGCCGCTCGGAACCATGGCGCACGAATATTTGCAGGCCTGCCAGGCGCTGGGCCCGCGCCTGCGCGACAGCCAGGTGTTCGGCTTTGAAATGTGGGCCAAGGAATACCGGGGCGACCTGGGCATTGCGCTGTCCGACGTGTATGGCATGGGCGCCTTCCTGCGCGATTTCGACCTGTATTTCTGCAAGCTCTTCGATGGCGCGCGCCATGACAGCGGCGACCCGTTTGCCTGGGGTGAGCGCCTGCTCGAGCATTACCGCAAGAACCGCGTGGACCCGCGGACCAAGACGCTGATCTTCAGCGATGCGCTCACGGTGCCGCGCATTATCGAGCTGTACCAGCAGTTCCGGGGGCGCTGCCTCCTTGCCTTTGGCATTGGCACCAACCTCACCAACGATCTGGGCTACGAGCCGTTGCAGGTGGTCATCAAGATGACGCGCTGCAACGGCCAGCCGGTGGCCAAGGTGTCCGACACGCCCGGCAAGGGCATGTGCGATGACGAGAAATACCTGGCCTACCTGCGCCAGGTTTTCGAGATTCCCCCGGTGTCTTGACCACACCGATCATGCTGCCCACGCCGCGCGTGGACCCAGCCAATCCTCGACAAGAAGGAGACAAATTCATGGCGATTTCCCGCTGGCTGACCGCCGCCGCCCTGTGTGCGCTGCCCGGTCTGGCCTGCGCTGCCGGCATGGATGGCAGCCGCCTTTCGATGCTCTGGGGCGTGCCGTTTGCCGGCATTTTGCTGTCGATTGCGCTCATGCCCTTGCTGGCGCCCATCTTCTGGCACCACCATTTCGGCAAGGTGGCGGCAGCCTGGGGGCTGGCGTTTCTGGTGCCGTTTGCCCTGGTGTTCGGCCCGGCGGCGGCGGGCGCCAGCTTTGTGCATGCGCTGCTGGCCGAATACATTCCGTTCGTCATTCTTCTTACGGCGCTGTTTGCGGTGTCGGGTGGCATCTACATCCGGGGCAATCTGCATGGCAGCCCGGGGCTAAACACGGCCATCCTGGCCATTGGCGCCTTGCTGGCCAGCTTCATGGGCACCACGGGCGCATCGATGCTGCTGATCCGCCCGCTGATCCGTGCCAATGACAACCGCAAGCATGTGGCCCATGTGGTGGTGTTCTTCATCTTCATCGTCTCCAACGCGGGCGGCTCGCTCATGCCGCTGGGTGATCCGCCGCTGTTCCTGGGCTTTTTGAAGGGCGTGGATTTCTTCTGGACGGTGGCCCATATCTTCCAGGAGACGCTGTTTCTGGTGGGCGTTTTGCTGGTGCTGTTTTATGCGCTGGACAGCTGGTATTTCCACCGCAACAAAGAGGTGACACCCCAGGACCCGACCCCCGACACCCGCGCCATCGGTTTTGATGGCAAGGTCAACTTTGCCCTGCTGGGTGCGGTGGTGGCGCTGGTGCTGCTCAGCGGCTTGTGGAAATCGCCCATGGTGTTCAACATCGCCGGCACCGAGGTCGGCCTGCCCGGCATCGTGCGCGATGCCGGCCTGGTCCTCGTCACGCTGGCCTCGCTCTGGCTCACGCCCCAAAAGGTCCATGCCGACAACGAGTTTGGCTGGGGCCCCATGCAGGAAGTGGCCAAGCTGTTTGCGGGCATCTTCCTGACCATCATTCCCGTGATCGCCATGCTCAAGGCGGGCGTGAATGGGCCGTTCGGCGCCATCGTCGCTGCCGTGACGCGGCCCGACGGGTCGCCCGACCCGGCCATGTATTTCTGGGCCACCGGGGCGCTGTCTTCGTTTCTGGACAACGCACCCACCTACCTGGTGTTCTTCAATACTGCCGGGGGCGACCCTGCCGTGCTCATGACCACGCTGGCCCCCACGCTGGCGGCCATTTCGGCGGGCGCCGTGTTCATGGGCGCCAACACCTACATCGGCAATGCGCCCAATATGATGGTCAAGGCCATGGCCGAAGACCGTGGTGTGAACATGCCCAGCTTCTTTGGCTACATGCTGTGGTCCTTCGGCGTTCTGGTGCCCTTGTTCATTGTCATGACCTTTATCTGGTTTCGTTGATTGGAGATTTTTTTGCCATGAGCAGCAAGCCCCGCATCCTGGTCGCCCGCGCGATCTTTCCCGAGGTGGTTGCGCGCCTGGCGCAGCATTTCGAGGTCGAGGCCAACCCCGATGACGTGATCTGGTCGCCCGAGGAACTGGCCGCGCGGCTGGCCGACAAGGACGGCGCCTTCACCACGGGCAGCCAGCGCATCGACGCGGCGCTGATTGCCGCCGCGCCGCACCTCAAAATCGTGGCCAACATGGCCGTGGGCTACAACAACTTTGACGTGGACGCCATGACGGCCGCCGGCGTGCAGGGCACCAACACCCCCGGCGTGCTGACCGAGACCACGGCCGACTTCGGCTTTGCGCTGCTGATGGCCACGGCCCGGCGCATCACCGAAGCCGAGCATTACCTGCGCGCCGGAAAGTGGACCACCTGGCGCTACGACATGTTTGCGGGCCGCGACATCCATGGCAGCACGCTGGGCATCATCGGCATGGGGCGCATCGGCCAGGGCATTGCCAAACGCGGCGCACATGGCTTTGGCATGAACGTGGTCTATCACAACCGCTCGCGCCTTTCGCCCGCGCTGGAGGCCGAATGCAAAGCCCGCCATGTCGAAAAAGACGAGTTGCTGCGCACGGCCGACCATGTGGTGCTGGCGCTGCCCTACAGCGCTGCATCGCACCACATGATTGGCGCGGCCGAGCTGGCGCAGATGAAGCCCACGGCCACGCTCGTCAACATTGCACGCGGCGGCATTGTCGATGACGCGGCCCTGGCTGTGGCATTGCGCGAGCGGCGCATTGCGGCGGCTGGCCTGGACGTGTTCGAGGGCGAGCCCAGCGTGCACCCCGACCTGCTCACGGTGCCCAATGTGGTGCTCACGCCGCATATCGCCAGCGCCACGGTGCCAACGCGCCTGGCCATGGCCAACCTGGCGGCCGACAACCTGATTGCCTTTTTTGACGGGCGCGGCCCGCTCACCCCGGTGAACCAGCCCCTGGCCGGCCAGCGTGCACAGTGATTCAAGCCAAATAGGCCGCTAGCGCTTATTGAGTAAGCGCTAGCAGCTATAAAAAATATAGTAAAAATTCCGTGACCACCGACACCCTTGTTTTGCTGGCCGCGTTGGCCCTGGTGCTGATCTTGCTGGTGCTGCTCCTGCTGCGCCGTCCCCCCGTCGATCTGCCGCCGCAGTGGCTGGCCCGCCTGCAGGCGCTGGAGCACATTGCCCAGGCCACGCAGATTGCCGTGGCCAAAAACGATGGCGCGATGGACGGCATGGGCCAGCAACTGCGCGGCTTCACGCAGACCACGCAGACCACGCTGGAGGGCCTGCGCCACGCCGTGGACGAACGCCTGGCCCAGGCCGTGACCGAATCGCGCAACGGCCGGGCCGAGTTGCTGGCGGCGTTTGGCGTGTTCGAGGGACGGCTGGAGCAGCGCCTCACGGCGTTCGACACCGCCATCACCCAGCGGCAGGCCGCCCAAGACACCGCCCTGGCCCAGCGCTTCGAGGCCCTGCAGGCCGCCACGCGCCTCACGCTCGACTCGCTCAAGACCGACATCCAGGCCCAGCTGGGCACCATGTCGAATGCGCTCAAGGACCAGCTCGAAGGCAACAGCTACCAGATCAAGAACCAGTTTTCGGTGCTGCAGGACGCCGTCTCGCAGCAGCTCACCGGCCTGGTGCAGGGCAGCCAGCACAATGCCGAGCAGCTGCGCACGGCGCTCAACGAGCGGCTCGGTGCCATCCAGGCCGACAACGCCACCAAGCTCGAAGAGATGCGCCGCACCGTGGACGAAAAGTTGCATGCCACGCTGGAGCAGCGCCTGGGCGAATCCTTCAAGCTGGTGAGCGACCGGCTCGAACAGGTGCACAAGGGCCTCGGAGAAATGCAGACCCTGGCCGGCAGCGTGGGCGACCTCAAACGCGTGATGACCAACGTCAAGTCGCGCGGCACCTGGGGCGAGATGCAGCTCGGGGCCATCATCGACAACGTGCTCACGCCCGACCAGTTTGCGCGCAACGTCAAGACCGTGCCGGGCAGCGACGAGCTGGTCGAGTTCGCCATCCGCCTGCCGGGCCGGAGCGACGAGCACCCCGTGTGGCTGCCCATCGACTCGAAATACCCCGTGGAGCAATACCAGCGCCTGCATGACGCGCAAGACGCCGCCGACAAGGCCGCCATCGCTTCGGCCGGCAATGCATTTGAAACCTCAATCAAGCTCGAAGCCAAAAAGATCTTCGCCAAATACGTCTCGCCCCCGCACACCACCGACTTCGCCGTGCTGTATTTGCCCACCGAGAGCCTGTTTGCCGAGGTGATGCGCCGCCCCGGCCTGGTCGAAGCGGTGCAGAACGACTGCCGCGTGATGATCACCGGCCCGGCCAACCTGGCCGCCATGCTCAACAGCCTGCAGATGGGCTTCAAGACGCTGGCGATTGAAAAGCGCTCGTCCGAGGTGTGGAGCCTTCTGGGCATGGTCAAGACCGAGTTCGCCAAGTTTGGCGATGTGGTCGAAGCCACCAAAAAATCCATCGACGCCGCCGCCAGGAAGTTTGACGAAGTGGGCGTGCGCACCCGCGCCATCCAGCGCAAGTTGCGCGATGTGCAGGACCTGCCCGCGCCCGACACGGCCTTGCCCGTAGCGGGCGCCAGCACCTCGGCATTGCCAGATCTGGACCCCGAGGACGACCTGTTGTGAACCGGGCGCTGGCGCGCCTGGATGCGAATTCGGATCAGAGCTTGTAGAAAGCCTTGATCAGCCCCCAGGCCTCCTGGGGGTCATCCGTGTAGTGAAACAGCTCCAGGTCTTTGGTCGTGATGGTGCCTTCTTCCACCATCACGTCAAAGTTGATCAGGCGCTTCCAGTAATCCACACCGAACAGCACGATGGGCACCGGCTTGGCCTTGCCGGTCTGCACCAGAGTGAGCACTTCGAACAGTTCATCGAGCGTGCCAAACCCGCCGGGGAACGCCACCAGTGCCTTGGCGCGCATCATGAAATGCATCTTGCGCAGGGCAAAGTAGTGGAACTTGAAGCTCAGCGAGGGCGTGATGAAGCGGTTGCCGCTTTGCTCGTGCGGCAAGCCGATGTTGAGGCCCACGTTCAGTGCACCCGACTCGTGGGCGCCCCGGTTGGCGGCTTCCATGATGCCGGGGCCGCCGCCCGTGCAGATGTAGATACGGTCGGCGGGGCGCTGGCGTTCGCTGTAGTCGGCCACGATGCCGGCAAACTGGCGGGCGAGGTCATAGTGGCGGGCATTGCCCACGGCCCGGCGCGCGCTCAGCAGCTGCGCTTCGTCGCCGCTGGCTTCGGCTTCGCTCAGTTTTGCCGCCGCCTCATCGGGCGGCACAAAGCGGGCGCTGCCGAACACCACCACCGTGTTCTCGATGCCTTGCTCGGCCTGGCCGATGTCGGGCTTGAGCATTTCCAGTTGAAAGCGGATGCCGCGCGTTTCACGGCGGAACAAAAACTCAGGGTCGGCAAAGGCCAGCCGGTAGGAATCGGCATGCAGGGGGTTGTCGTTGTTGGCGTGGGCGTGCAGTTCGGCCCAGGCATCGGCCAGGCGGCGTTCGTTGAGTTGGGTGGTGGCATCCATGGAGTTCCAGACGTCGCGGCGGGGGCCGGACTGTGAGATTGGGGTGTTGACAGGGCCCGGCTATTGCATCGCGGGCTCTGCTGTATTTTAAGATCGTGAACAGGTTCTATTGGCCGCTGCCCATGGGCAATGTGCAAGCCCGTTGAGACGCCCGTCAGCCGCACAAACTGCCTGGGAAATAGGGGGCGCATCAGGGTGCCGGGCATTGGCAGCATGCAGGACGCACTTAGGGCTCGCAAAGCAAAAGGCCACCCCGAGAAGGGTGGCCTTTTGCTGCCAATGAATGGCTCCTCGACCTGGGCTCGAACCAGGGACCTACGGATTAACAGTCCGGCGCTCTACCGACTGAGCTATCGAGGAACAAGACTTCAATTATATACACAAAAAATCAGCCTTTGTGCGGATCTGCCGCTATCAAAAAGGCTCCCGTGCGGGCTCGCGTCTGCGCCATAGCCACGCCAGTACGCAAGCCATGCAGATGCATGCAAGCACCACAGTCCAGCGTGGGGTTTCGGTGAGCGCCAGAATGATGCTGCTCACGGCCATCATCGCGGTGGCGTTCCACTTGGATCGGCGGCTTACGCAGCCCCCATTGGCCCAGTTGCGCAGCATGGTGCCAAACAGGCGGTGGTGCCAAAGCCATCGATACAGCGCGGGCGAACTGCGGGCCGCTGCCCATGCGGACAGCAGGATGAAAACAGTGGTTGGCAACCCAGGCACAAACACACCCACAATGCCCAGCACCAGACACAGCAGTGCAAAAGCCTTCAGCAGCCAACGTAGCGGTAGCGGTAGCTCTCGGGGGATTTGTGTGTCAGAAGGATCGTCGGCAGGCGAAGCCATGGATGGTGATTGTGCATGCAGGCAAAGGCGTTGCGCTCGCGCTATGCTTGCCAGCTTTCATGCGCACGCAGTGAATTGCGGCAGTTGAAGGGCCTATTTTTCATCATGACTATTCATTCCATCTTGAAGATGGGCGATCCGCGCCTGCTGCGCATCGCCCAGCCCGTGCAGAGGTTTGATACCGATGAACTGCATTTGCTGGTGCGCGACATGTTCGAAACCATGCGATCGGTCAACGGTGCGGGCCTGGCGGCCCCCCAGATTGGTGTGGATCTGCAGGTGGTGGTTTTTGGCTCTGGCAACCCCAATCCCCGCTACCCCGATAGGCCGCTGGTGCCAACCACGGTGCTTCTCAATCCGGTTATCACCCCGGTGGGCGCAGAGGAGGATGAGGATTGGGAAGGGTGTCTTTCGGTGCCAGGATTGTGCGGCAAGGTTCCGCGCTGGCTGCGCATTCGCTACACGGGGTTTGACCCCTATGGTGACCCGATCGACCGTATGGTGGAAGGATTTCATGCCCGTGTCGTGCAGCACGAATGCGATCACCTGGTGGGCAAGTTGTATCCCATGCGGGTGCGTGATTTTGCGCAGTTTGGCTATACCGAAGTGCTCTTCCAGGAGATTGGCGTTGCGCAAGATCGGTAGATGCGAGGTGTGGTGCGGTTATTTGCGAGCCCTTAGCGGCTGACGCTGCGTGCATCCACTGCCCAGTCTGGCCCGGGCGCCTGTACCGCGCTGGTCGCCGCAGCCACTCAGAACTTGTTCACGATGTCAGGCGCGCTGATGCAGCAAGGTGGCGGCTGCGCTGCACGGTCGTCCGCGGCCATCTGCCGGGCGGATGCCGTGGGCGCTCCTTGCCGGTTGTTGTGTGGGCTTGCCTGCGATCAGGTCTTGCTCTTGACCAGGCTGTAGATCACCAGCAACACCACAGCGCCCGCCACCGAGGCAATCCAGCCTGCGGGGGTGCCTTGCGCGTACCAGCCCATGGCTGCCCCCACGTAGCTGGCGAGAAATGAACCCGCCACGCCCAGCAAGGCGGTCATGATCCAGCCCAACTTGTCGTCGCCCGGTTTGATCGCCCGCGCAATGAAGCCAACGATGAGTCCGATAATGAGAGTCCCGAGGATTGAGAGCATGGGTGTATCTGGTAAGAAAGATGGGTTATCACTGTATGGCAGATTCACCAGACGCGTGTGTCGGACAAGGCCTTGTGCACCCGGACTGGAAGATTTCCCAAAGATGGTCGCCGCGGCATGGCGCGGACGGCAAGGGAAATGCATGGGGCCTTGTCTGACATGCCAGTGCGCCCCGCGCCTGCGCTTTGCCTGGGAGCAGGACTATGCGTGCACCCTTGCCCAGCGCCTAAAGTTTTGGTTACCCTAGAAGCGGCGGTTGGATGCGCCTGCCGGTGCCGTGATCGGGGTGCCAGGCAAGACGAGACGACGCGGCGGGCTACTGCCCGCAAGGAGGAGCAACGCTGCATGGCGCCCCGAGCGCGGTGCTGGCGGGTGCATAGCGCTCTCACCCACAAGGT
>WOZN01000063.1 GCA_011620245.1 Acidovorax sp. | reverse complement strand
TGGGCGAGCACGCTGGCGATCTGGCCCAGCGTCTGCGCACCGGCTTCGCTCACCTCGATGAGGCTGCTGCGCTTTTGAAAGTCGTACACGCCCAGCGGCGAGCTGAAACGCGCCGTGCCGCTGGTGGGCAGCACATGGTTGGGGCCGGCGCAATAGTCGCCCAATGACTCGCTGGTCCAGGCACCCAGAAAGATGGCACCGGCGTGGCGCAGCAAAGGCTCCCAGCGGTGCGGCTCGCTGCTGCTCACTTCCAGGTGCTCGGGCGCGATGCGGTTGCTGATGGCGCAGGCCTCTTCCATGCTGCGCGTGTGGATCAGCGCACCCCGGCCGCTGAGGCTTTTGGCGATGATTTCGGCGCGGGGCATGGTGGGCAGCAGGCGGTCGATCTCGCGCTGCACGGCGTCGATGTAGGCCGCGTCGGGGCACAGCAGGATGCTCTGCGCCAGCTCGTCATGCTCGGCCTGCGAAAAAAGATCCATGGCCACCCAGCCGGGCGGCGTGCTGCCGTCGGCCAGCACCAGGATTTCACTGGGGCCGGCGATCATGTCGATGCCCACGGTGCCGAACACGCGCTTTTTTGCGCTGGCCACGTAGGCGTTGCCGGGGCCGGTGATCTTGTCCACCTTTGGAATCGTGGCCGTGCCGTAGGCCAGCGCGGCCACGGCCTGCGCGCCGCCGATGGTGAAGGCGCGGGTGACACCGGCCACATAGGCGGCGGCCAGCACCAGCGGGTTTTTGGCGCCGCGCGAAGTCGGCCAAGGGCCGTCCCTACGGGCCGGCGTGGGCACCACCATGATGATCTCGCCCACCCCGGCCACATGCGCGGGGATGGCGTTCATGAGCACGCTGCTCGGGTAGGCGGCCTTTCCGCCGGGCACATAGATGCCCACGCGGTCGAGCGGCGTGACCTTCTGGCCCAGCAGCGTGCCGTCTTCGTCGCGGTAGCTCCAGCTCTCGCCCGAGGCTTTTTTCTGCGCCTCGTGGTAGCGGCGCACGCGGGCGGCGGCGGCCTGCAAGGCTTCGCGCTGGGCGGCGGGAATGGCATCGAAAGCGGCTTGGAGTTCCGCCTGCGTCAGCTCCAGCGCCGCCATGTCGGGGGCCGAGAGGCCGTCGAAACATGCGGTGTACTCCAGCACTGCCGCATCGCCGCGCTGCTGCACATCGGCCAGGATGTCGGCCACGCGCTGCTCGATGGCCGCGTCGGTGTCGGCAGACCAATGCAGGCGGGCAGCAAAATCAGCATCAAAACTGGCCGCAGCGGTTGACAGACGGGCGGGAGCAGCTACCAAAGTCATAGTGTTATTCGGTGGGGGTTTCAGTTGTTTTCCGGGGGAATGGCCGAGGCAAACGCATCGATGATGCGCCGCAGCGGCGCCTGCTTGAGCTTGAGCGCGGCCTGGTTGACGACCAGGTGCGAGCTGATGTCCATGATGCGCTCCACCTCGACGAGGTGGTTGGCCCTGAGCGTGTTGCCGGTGGACACCAGGTCGACAATGGCATCGGCGAGGCCCGTGAGCGGCGCCAGTTCCATGCTGCCGTAGAGCTTGACCATGTCCACATGCACGCCCTTGGTGGCAAAGAAGTCGCGGGCGATGGACGTGTATTTGGTGGCAACCTTCAGGCGCGAGCCCTTTCTGACGGCCTGGGCATAGTCGAAATCACTGCGCACGGCCACGCTCACGCGGCATTGGGCAATGCGCAGATCCAGCGGCTGGTAAAGGCCCTGGCCGCCGTGCTCGATGAGGGTGTCCTTGCCGGTCACGCCGATATCGGCACCGCCGTATTCCACATAGGTGGGCACATCGGTGGCACGCACCAGCACCACGCGCACGTTGGGCTGATTGGTGGGCAGGATGAGCTTGCGGGATTTTTCCGGGTCTTCCAGCACCTCGATGCCGGCTGCGGCCAGCAGGGGCAGGGTCTCGTCAAAGATGCGGCCCTTGGAAAGCGCCAGGGTGATCATGCTCATGCCTTCATTCTTTCAATATCCGCGCCAATGCCGCGCAGTTTGGCTTCCATGCAGTCGTAGCCGCGGTCGAGGTGGTAGATGCGGTCCACCACGGTTTCGCCGTCGGCCACCAGGCCCGCGATGACCAGGCTGGCCGAGGCGCGCAGGTCGGTGGCCATCACCGTGGCGCCCGACAGGCGCGGCACTCCTTCGGCCACCGCCACCTTGCCATTGACCTGGATCCTGGCACCCAGGCGCACCAGCTCGTTGACGTGCATGAAGCGGTTTTCAAAAATCATTTCGGTCACCGTGGCCGTGCCCCGCGCAATGCAGTTGAGCGCCATGAACTGCGCCTGCATGTCGGTAGGAAAGCCCGGGTATTCGGTGGTGCGAAAGCCCTGCGCCTTGAGCGTGGCGCCGCCTGCGCTTTGCACGCGGATGCCGCCTTCCACCGCCTGCACGCTGGCACCGGCCTCGCGCAGCTTCTCGATCACGGCATCCAGGTGATCGGCGCGCCCATGGCGCAGCAGCACATCGCCGCCGGTGGCCGCCACGGCGCACAAAAAGGTGCCGGCCTCGATGCGGTCGGCCACCACGCGGTGGGTGCAGCCATGCAGCCGCTCCACGCCCTGGATGCGGATGCGGCTGGTGCCATGGCCTTCGATCCTGGCGCCCATGGCGATCAGCATCTCGGCCAGGTCGGAGATTTCGGGCTCCTGCGCGGCGTTTTCCAGCACCGTCTCGCCCTCGGCCAGGGCAGCGGCCATGAGGAAATTCTCGGTGCCCGTCACCGTGACCATGTCGGTGGTGATGCGCGCGCCCTTGAGCCGCGTCCAGCCCGCGGGCAGCCTGGCGATGATGTAGCCATGCTCGACCACGATCTCGGCGCCCATGGCGGCCATGCCCTTGATATGCTGGTCCACCGGGCGCGAGCCGATCGCGCAGCCGCCCGGCAGCGACACCGTGGCCTCGCCAAAGCGGGCCAGCAGCGGGCCCAGCGCCAGCACCGAGGCGCGCATGGTCTTGACCAGGTCGTAGGGTGCCTCGGGCGTGTTGAGCGTGCTGGCGTCAATGCGCACGGTGCCGCCGCCCGCGCGCTCGGCCGCCACGCCCATGTTGCCGATGAGCTTGAGCATGGTGCTCACGTCCTGCAGCTGGGGCACGTTGAGCAGCGTCACCGGCTCGGCCGTGAGCAAGGCGGCGCACAACTCCGGCAAGGCGGCGTTCTTGGCGCCGGACACCAGCACCTCGCCTTGCAGGGGGCGGCCGCCGCGGATCAGGAGTTTGTCCATCTCGAAAAACCAGAAATATGAATGGAAATGCCTGATTGGCGACATGTCTCAGACAAAACCCGTTCGCCCTGAGCTTGGCCTGTCCTGAGCCTGTCGAAGGGTCGAAGGGCTGTCCCCAAGGAGCGCCCTGGCTTCGACAGGCTCAGCCCGAACGGATGGGGGCAAGGAATCTGAGACATGTAGTTAATCAGGCGCAAATAGCCTCTAGCGCTTATTTAACAAGCGTCAGTAGCTATCAAAAAATGAGTAACCAGACGGGCGCATCACTGCGCCTGCGCCGCCCATTCTGCCGGGGTGAAGGTCTTCATCGACAGCGCGTGCACTTCGTCGGTGTGCATTTTTGCGCCCAGCGTGGCGTACACGCGCTGGTGGCGCTGGATGGCGCGCTTGCCCTCGAACTCGGCCGAGACGATGGTGGCGTACCAGTGGCGGCCGTCACCCTCCAGCGTGATGTGTTCGCAGGCCAGGCCCGCGGCAATGATGTCTTTGAGTTGGTCTGCAGTCATGTCAGGTTTCCATGGCGCTTGCGCACCGTGCATGGCGCTTGCAATGGGCGCGGCCCAGGTCAGCGGCCGCCGCGCAAGGGCCGCCCTGCCGCGCTGGCGGCGTTCCCCTTCCCGCATTGCGCAGCAATGCGAGAGAAGGGGTGAAGGCGCGCAGCGCCACAGGGGGTTGTCGTTGCATCTCAGTTTCTGATTTTGTAGCCCGTGCGCAGCAGGTGCACGGCCAGGGCGCTCACGGCCAGCCAGGCCACACCCACGATGGTGAGGCTGAGCCAGGGCGAGGTGTCGCTTTGGCCAAAGAAGCCGTAGCGAAAGCCATCAATCATGTAGAAAAACGGGTTCAGGTGGCTCACGGTCTGCCAGAACGGCGGCAGCGTCTGGATGGAATAGAACACGCCCGACAGGAACGTCATGGGCACGATGACAAAATTCTGGAACGCGGCCATCTGGTCGAACTTGTCGGCCCACAGCCCCGCAATCAGCCCCAGCGTGGCCAGCAGCGCCGCCCCAAGCAATGCAAAGACAAGAATCCACAGCGGCGCAGCAAACTCGGGAACCGCAAACGCCAGGGTGACGATGAACACCCCCAGCCCCACCAGCAGCCCGCGCACCACAGACGAGCCCACATAGGCCACGAACCAGGCCCAGTGCGACAGCGGCGTGAGCAGCAAAAACACCAGACTGCCCATGATCTTGCTCTGGACCAGGCTCGACGAGCTGTTGGCAAAGGCGTTCTGCAGCACGCTCATCATCACCAGGCCGGGCACCAGGAAGGCGGTGTAGCTGATGCGGTCGTACACCTTGACATGGTCTTGGAGCACATGGCCAAAGATCAGCAGGTACAGCACGGCGGTGAGCACGGGCGCTGCCACGGTCTGGAAGCCGACCTTCCAGAAACGCAGCAGTTCCTTGTAGAACAGGGTTTGCCAGCCGGTCATATCGCCACATCCTCCAGGCGGATATTGGAAGCCGAGGTGCCGGACATCACCTGCATGAACACGTCTTCGAGGTCAGGCCTGCGAATCTCCATGTCATGCACATCGACACCCGCCACGCGCAGGGCGGCCAGGTGGCTTTCGATCTCGGCCGCGTCGTGCGCGGGCAACTGCACGATGCGGCCGGTGACACGCGCCACTACCGCCAGCGCTGGCGGCATGGCGGCATCGGTCTTGAACTGCAGGACGCTGCCCGAAGCCGCCTGCAGCAGCTCGCTGGTGCGGTTGAGCGCCACGATCTGGCCGGATTTGAGCATGGCGATGCGGCCACACAGGGCCTCCGCCTCTTCGAGGTAATGGGTGGTGAGCAGCACGGTATGGCCCTCCTTGTTCAGGCGGGCGATGAAGTGCCAGAGGGTCTGGCGCAGCTCCACGTCCACGCCGGCCGTGGGCTCGTCGAGCACGATGATGGGCGGCTTGTGCACCAGCGCCTGCGCCACCAGCACGCGGCGCTTCATGCCGCCCGACAGCTGGCGCATGTTGGCGTTGGCCTTGTCGGACAGGCCCAGGTTGGCCAGCAGTTCGTCGATCCAGGCGTCGTTGTTCTTGACGCCGAAGTAGCCCGACTGAAAGCGCAGCGCCTCGCGCACGTTGAAGAAGGGATCGAACACCAGCTCCTGGGGCACCACGCCCAGCTTGCGCCGGGCCTGGGCATATTGCAGCTGCACATCGCTGCCCTGCACCAGCACACGCCCGCTGCTGGGTCGCGCCAGGCCGGCCAATATGCTGATGAGGGTGGTTTTGCCGGCACCGTTGGGGCCGAGGAGTCCGAAGAACTCGCCCTCCTCGATGTCCAGGCTGACCTTGTTCAGGGCTTGAAAGGGGCCTTTGGGCGTGGCAAAGGTCTTGGAGATGGCTTGGAAGGAGATTGCGGGCATGAAGCCTTTGATTTTAAGGCCTTGGCCCGCATCCGGGCGCCCCTGGACAACGGCACCGGGCATCCGAGGGCATTGGGGGTGGCCTTGACACCCCCGCGAAAAGCTCAGCCGGCCACCTGCAGCAAGGCATCCACGCCATACAGGCCGGCCATGCCCATCAAGGCTACGGGCAGGCCCTTGACCACAAAAGCCTTGCCGTCCGCCAGCGCCTGGCGCCGGCATTCCAGCAGCACCGCCAGCGCGGACGTGTCGAACACGGTCAGCGCGCTGGCGTCCACCACCACCTCGGGCCCCTTGAGAACCTTGAGCCCCTGCACCAGCATGCGCAGGCAGGCACTGGCCTGGTCATAGGTCAACTCGGAAGGAAGTACCAGCATGCGCGGCGTCTCGCTGTCAGCCATTGGCAGCATTCGCCTTGTTGCGGGCCACCAGCGCCTCGATAAGGCCATCCACCCCGCGTGCATTGATCTCCGCGGCAAACTGGCTGCGGTAGGTTTCAACCAGCCACACACCCAGCACGTTGATGTTGTAGATTTTCCAGCCGGCGCCTTCGCCCGGGGTTTTTTCCAGCCGGTAATCGAGCTGGATCGGGTCACCACGGCCAATGACCTCGGTGCGCACCAGCACATCCTTGTCATCGGCCGAGGCACGCAGGGGCTTTACGGTGACGGTATGGTCGCTCGCCTGGGCCAGCGCGCCGGCATAAGTGCGCACCAGCAGGGTCTTGAACTCGTCTTGCAGGCGCTTTTTCTGCTCAGGACTGGCCTGCCGCCAGCCCGGACCCACGGCAGCCGCCGTCATGCGCCGGAAATTCACGTTGGGCATGACCATCTTGTCCACCAGCGCGATCACCTTGTTGATGTCGCCTGCCTGGATGGCCTTGTCGCCCCGAACGCTGTCAATCACTTCGGTGGACAGGCGCTTGACCAGTGCGTCGGGCGCCTCGTCGGCAGCCCATGCGGCCCATGGTGCCGCCACGGAGCAGGCCAGGGCCAAAATTGCGGCCATGCGGCCCAGATTGCGTCGATTCATCATGTGATGTTCTTTCATCGGGCGAATGCGTCGCCTGTCAATTCATTGTGACGGTGGGCGGTGTACGCCGTGCATCGCTGTGTTGCACCAACGCAAGCAATTGCATCCACACGCAACATCCAGCAATGCTCAATAGTCGGGTTCTGGCGGCAGCATACCGCCGCTGTCGCCGCCATCCCCGGCACCGGAGCGTCCTGCGCGCCGGGCGCGCACCTGCAGGAACGCATCCCGCGTGAACGTGTATTTGTCCAGCGCCGCGCCTTCCAGCACGGCCCCGGCCCCCAGCAGGCTGGCCCGGGTGTCCACCGCCCGCAAGGCATACAGCGAATTGCGCGCAGACACCGGATCGACCTGGCCCACGAGGTTTCCCTGCCAGTCCACCGGCAATGCCACGGTGTCACGCACCGTGGACGGCCCCAGCAGGGGCAAAACCAGATAGGGCCCCATGGGCACGCCCCAGCGCCCCAATGTGAGACCGAAGTCCTGGCGGTTGCGGCCCACCCCCATCTCCGAGGCAATGTCGAGCAGCCCGCCCAATCCAAACACCGTATTGACGTTGAAGCGCACCAGGCTGGAGAGCGCCTCTTCGGGCCGCAACTGCAGGACGCTGTTCACAAACGACCAAACGTCTCCCAGGTTGCCGAAAAAGTTGTTCACCCCTGTGCGCACCGTGGAGGGCAAGATGTCCTTGTAGGCCGTGGCCACAGGCTTGAGCACCGCCTTATCCACGCCTTCGTTGAACCGGGTCATGCTGCGGTTGTAAGGCTCCAGGGGATCGCTGGGATTGGCCCCAGGACCGCTGGCACAGCCGGCCAGCAGCAAAGTTACCAGCGCCAGCGCGCACCAGCGCATGCGCGCGCCAGCAAAACCCGGCTGTCCATCTTGGCGGGCAAAGCCCACGCTCATCCAAGTCATCATTTTTTTCTGCCCGCTTCCGATGGCTTGCCACCCTCTTCCGCCTTACTGTAGAGAAACTGCCCAATCAGGTTTTCCAGAACCACGGCGGACTGTGTGGCAATGATGTTGTCGCCCGCCACCAGATTGTTTTCGTCGGCCCCGGCCTCGATGCCGATGTATTGCTCGCCCAGCAGACCGCTGGTCAGGATCTTCAGGGAGCTGTCCTTGGGGAAAGCGTAGCGCTTGTCCAGCTCCAGCGTCACATGCGCCTGGAAGGTCTTGTCGTCAAACGTGATTGACTCCACCCGTCCGACCACCACCCCGGCACTGCGCACCGCGGCCTTGGGCTTGAGGCTGCCGATGTTGTCGAAACGCGCGGTCACGGGGTAACCGGTCTGAAAGTTCAGTTGCAGCAGGTTGGCCGACTGCAGCGCCAGAAACACCAGCGCAGCGGCTCCCAGCATGACAAACAGGCCTACCCAGAGATCGTTTTTGGATTGTTGCATCGTGCTTTCCTTGTAACGCCGGCATCGCCAGCATCAGATACTGAACATCATGGCCGTGAGGACGAAGTCCAGCGCCAGCACCGCCAGCGAGGCCATCACCACGGTGCGCGTGGTGGCACGCGAAACCCCTTCCGGCGTCGGCTTGGCCGTGTAGCCCTGCAGCAGCGCAACGAAGGTCACGGTGAAACCAAACACCACGCTCTTGATGATGCTGTTGCCCAGGTCACTGAAAACATCCACACCGCCCTGCATCTGGCTCCAGAAGGCACCGCCGTCCAGACCAATCATGGGCACCGCCACCGCCCAGCCGCCCGCAACGCCCACTGCGTTGAATACCAGCGTCAGCAAAGGCATGGCGATGACGCCGGCCCAGAAACGGGGCACGAGAATGCGGCGCACGGGGTCCACAGCCATCATCTCCATGGCGCTCAGCTGCTCGCCGGCGCGCATCAGCCCGATCTCGGCGGTGAGCGAGGTACCCGCGCGCCCCGCAAACAGCAAGGCGGCGATGACCGGACCCAGTTCGCGCAGCAGGCTCAACGCCAGCACCTGGCCCAAAGCCTCGGTGGAGCCAAAATCCTGCAGCGTGTAATAGCCCTGCAGCGCCAGCACAAAGCCCACGAACATGCCCGACACCGCAATGATGGACAGCGAGTAGTTGCCCAGAAAATGCACCTGGTCGCGCACCAGCCCGGGGCGCTGCACGGCCGCCGGAAACAGCCGGATCAACCGCCAGAACAGGCGCGCGGCCAGACCGACATCGACCAGCTGGCTGCGCACGGCAAAGCCCACATCCGAAGGACGCCACCAGCTCATGCAGACCTCCCTTCCGGCGGACCAAAATCACTGGCCACCGTGGGCCCGGGGTAATGAAAGGGCACCGGGCCCGTGGGCAGCGCGTTGACAAACTGGTGCACCAGCGGATCGGTGCTGGCGCGCACTTCCTCGGGGGTTCCCTGCGCCGCCACCACGCCGGCGCCCAGGATGATCACATGGTCCGCGAGCGCAAAAGTGGCATCCAGGTCGTGCGACACGAGGATGGTGGTCAGCCCCATCGCGTCATTGAGTTGCCGGATGAGTTGCGCGGACGTTCCCAGCGAAATCGGATCAAGCCCGGCAAAGGGCTCGTCGTACATGACGAGTTCAGGGTCGAGTGCAATCGCCCGCGCCAGGGCCACGCGCCGCGCCATGCCGCCCGAAATCTGGCTGGGCATGAGATCGCGCGCACCGCGCAGGCCCACGGCATGGAGCTTCATGAGCACGATGTCACGCACCAGCGCCTCGGACAGATCGGTGTGCTCGCGCAGCGGAAACGCCACGTTTTCGAACACATTCAGATCGGTGAACAGCGCGCCAAACTGAAACAGCATGCCCATGCGCCGGCGCGCCGCATACAGGCCCGCCGCATCCATGCGCCCCACGTCCTTGTGGTCGAACAGGACCTCTCCCTGCTGCGCCCGGTATTGACCGCCAATCAGGCGCAGCACCGTGGTCTTGCCCCCGCCCGACGCGCCCATGAGCGCCGTGACCTTGCCGCGCGGAACGTTCAGCGACAGGTCGCGCAGGATCACACGCTCACCGTAACCGAAGGTGACGTTGCGCAGTTCCACCAGGGCGCTGGCAGGCGATGAATCGTTGGATGGCATGGGTGCAGAACAAAAAACGCCAATGCAGGCGGAGACCCGACGGCAGGCTCAGCATCATAGGGGAAACCCCCTCGGTGTTGCTCCGCCATTCGTTAAAACCTGTGGTTGGCACATGACAATTGGCTCGACTTGACCATTATGACATTTTCGTTACACAAACCCACCTGATATTTAATTGCGCAAATTAGCGCTTGTTTAGCCGAGCTAAACGGCGCGCTTTGCGCCTCGCACTGCATCCCAAATCCGGCCGTCAAAATGCACAACTTATTGCTTTACGAGCCCATAGGGAAAGGCCACGATGCCCAGCACCCACGCCAGCGCCGTCGAAGGATGGCGCCGCTGGTGATCGATGCGGGTGAACATCACATACACCAGCAAGCCAGCGACCACGAGCATGGCGTGCCCCAGGCCGGACAGCAGCACCAAGCCGGTCATGGGGCACCTCGCCGCGCGGCCATGCGCCCACATGGCGGTGCCGGGTGGGCCATGCCGCCCGGGGTGGCGCAATCGGTGGGGCGCAACGGGCTGCTCACGGTGTTGCGAGGAGGGGCTTGAACAGGGCAGCCGCATGGTGCGCCAGCATAGCGACGCTGCATGGCGGGCGGGCACTGCGTCCCACAGAGCTTCAGGCGCGGCTGCGCAGCGTGCGGCTGAGCAAGATCACCGGCACCAGCCCCACGGCCACCAGCGCCAGCGAAGGCAGGGCGGCTTCGCCCAGGCGTTCATCGCGCGCCAGCTGGTAGGCCACCACGGCCAGGGTGTCACTGTTGAAGGGGCGCAGCACCATGGTGGCGGGCAGCTCTTTCATCACGTCCACAAACACCAGCAGCGCGGCGGCGGCGGTGGAGCGCCTGAGCAGCGGCCAGTGCACGCGGGCCATCAGGCGCGCGCTGCCCGCGCCCAGCATGCGCGCCGAGTCGTCCAGGCTGGCCGGAATGCGCGCATAGCCGCTTTGCACCGACTGCAGTGCCACCGCGCAAAAGCGCACCAGATACGCCCACACAATGCCCACCGCCGTGGTGGTGACCAGCGCGCCCACGCCCCATTGAGGAAATTGCGCCTGCAGCCACCCCACCGGCAGCAGCAGCCCCACCACGATCACGGCGCCCGGCACGGCATAGCCCACGCTGGCCAGCCGCACCACGCCGCGTGTCAGCAGGTCGGGCTTGCGGCGCACGGCAAAGGCCAGCGCCAGCGCCACGGCCACGGCCAGGCCGGCGGTGATGCCTCCCAGCCACACACTGTTCCAGGCCCATTCCAGAAAACGGCCCCAGGGCAGCACCGACCAGTCGGATGCCAGCGGCCGCAGCATGAATGCCACCGGCGCCACAAACCCCATGAACACGGGCAGCGTGCACACGCCCCAGGCCGCGCCCCGCGCCCGGCCGCGCAATGGCACGGGCTGGGCCTCGGTGGCGCCCGCGTGGCCTGTGCCCTTGGCGGTAAAGCGCATGCGCCGCTCGGCGCGGTGCTCCAGCCACAGCAGCAGCAGCACCAGCGCCAGCAGCATGGTGGACAGCTGCGCGGCGGCAATGCGGTTGTCCATGGACAGCCAGGCCTTGATGATGCCGGTGGTAAAGGTCTGGATGCCAAAGTAGCTGGTCACGCCGAAATCGGCCAGGGTTTCCATCAGTGCCAGCGCCACGCCGGCGGCCACGGCCGGGCGCGCCAGCGGCAGTGCGATGGTGGTGATGCGCCGGGAAAGCGGCGCGCCCAGCAGACGTGCCGCCTCCATGAGGTGCGCCGCGCGCTCGCCCAGCGCGGTGCGCGCCAGCAGATAGACATAGGGATACAGCGAAAAGGTGAACACCCAGATGGCGCCCCAGAGGCTGCGCACCTCGGGCAGCAGGCGCCCTTCCAGCCCGAAGGTTTCGCGCAGCGCCACCTGCAGCGGCCCGCTGAATTGCAGGAAGTCGGTGTAGGCATAGGCCGTGACATAGGCCGGCATGGCCAGCGGCAGCAGCAGCAGCCACTCGAAGGTGCGCCGGCCCGGAAACTCGAACAGCGTGACCGCTGCCGCCGTGGCGGTGCCCACCACGGCGGCGCCCACCCCCACCCACAGGCCCAGCCACAGCGTGGTCCACAGGTAGCCGGGCAAAACGGTGCCGGCCATCTCGCGCAGGATGGCGCCCGTGCCGGCCGGCACCACGCCCCAGGGCAGCCACGATGCCAGCAGCGCCAGCACAGGCAAGGCCAGCAGGGCCACCAGCAAGATCAGGGGCAAGGTACGGAAGGAAAAACGGGTGCGGTGCAAGACAGGGTGCTCGGCAGATGAAGAAATGGCAATACCGGCCCGCAGGGGGCGACCAGGAATGCAAATGCGAATTTTAAGCATTCGACCTGCCCCACTAGAATCAGGCCATGTTTCTTGAGGTTTCCCAACTGGAAGTGCGTTATGCGGGCCGTTCCCAGGCAGCCGTTCAGGGCGTCACGCTGGGGCTGCGTGCCGGCGATATCGGCGTGCTGATCGGCCCCTCGGGCTGCGGCAAGACCACGCTGCTGCGGGCCGTGGCGGGGCTGGAGCCCGTGTCGGCCGGCGAGATCCGCCTGACGCGCCAGCTGGTGGGCAGCGCACACCTGAATGTGCCGCCCGAGGCGCGGCGCATTGGCATGGTGTTCCAGGATTACGCCCTTTTCCCGCACCTGAGCGTGGAGCGCAACGTGGCCTTCGGCATCCACCGGCTGCCGCGGGCCGAGCAGGCCGCGCGCGTGGCCGAGGCCCTGCAGCTGGTGGGGCTGGAAGGCAGCGGAGCGCGCTTTCCGCACGAGCTTTCAGGCGGGCAGCAGCAACGCGTGGCACTGGCGCGGGCCCTGGCGCCGCGCCCGCAGCTCATGCTGCTGGACGAGCCGTTTTCCAACCTCGATGTCGATCTGCGCGAGCGCCTGGCGCACGAGGTGCGCGACATCCTGAAGGCCGCCGGGGCCACGGCGCTGTTTGTCACGCACGACCAGTTCGAGGCCTTTGCGATCGGTGATGTGATCGGCGTGGTGCACGAGGGCCATCTGCACCAGTGGGACGATGCCTACACCCTCTACCACCGGCCGGCCACCCGCTTTGTTGCCGACTTCATTGGCCACGGTGTCTTTATCCCCGCCACGCTGGTGCAGCGCGGCAGCAACGTGGTGGCGCAAACCCCGCTGGGCGACCTGACAGATCTGAGCGAATGCCCCCTGCCCGCCAGCTTCCCCGGCGGCGAATGCGATGTGCTGCTGCGCGCCGATGACGTGGTGCACGACGACCATGCGCCCGTGCAGGCGCAGATCCTGCGCAAGTCGTTTCGCGGCTCGGAGTTTCTCTACACGCTGCGCCTGGCCAGCGGCCACACGGTCATGGCCCATGTGCCCAGCCACCACGACCATGCGGTGGGCGAATGGATCGGCATCCGGGCGCAGGTCGATCATGTGGTGGCGTTTGCGCGCGCCTGACGCGGTTTTAGAAGCCAAATCGCCTGACTACTAGCGACATATCTCAGACCCCGTTCGCCCTGAGCCTGGCCTGTCCTGAGCCTGTCGAAGGGTCGAAGGGCTGTTTGCAAGGAGCGCCCTGGCTTCGACGGGCTCAGCCCGAACGGATGGGG
>WOZN01000228.1 GCA_011620245.1 Acidovorax sp. | reverse complement strand
CACCCAAGCAGTGCCCCGGCTTCGACAGGCTCAGCCCGAACGGATGGGATGAGATGAGATATATGAGACAAGTTGCTCATCAAGCCGTCCTTTTCAGGCTGACCCAGAAAGACATTGCCATGACATCTCCATTTGGTTCGCAGCGCCGACAATTGCTTTTGACCGCCCTGGCAGCAGCCAGCCTGGCCGCCGCCGGCGTGCCCGCCCTGGCCCAATCCGGCAGCCGTGTGCTGCGCGTGGGCCATCAAAAGGGCTGGTTGTCCATCCTCAAGGGCCGGGGCACGCTCGAAAAGCGCCTGGCCCCGCTGGGTGTGAAGGTCACCTGGACCGAGTTCAATGCCGGCCCCGTGCAGCTCGAAGCGCTGAACGTGGGCTCCATCGACTTCGGCGACGTGGGCGAAGCGCCGCCCATCTTCGCCCAGGCCGCCGGTGCACCGCTGGTGTATGCCGGCGCCACCGTGCCGCGCCCCGCGCTGGAGGCCGTGATCGTGCCCAGGGATTCGCCCATCCGCAATGTGGCCGACCTCAAGGGCAAGCGCGTGGCCTACAACAAGGGCTCGAACGTGCAGTATTTCCTGGTCAAGCTGCTGCAGAAAAACGGCCTGAAATACAGCGATGTGCAATCGGTGTTCCTGGCCCCCGCCGACGCGCGCGCCGCCTTTGAACGCGGCGCGGTGGATGCCTGGATCATCTGGGACCCCTTCCTGGCCGCCGCGCAAAAAACGCTCGACGCCCGCCTGCTGGTCGATGCCACGGGTGTCGTCAACAACCGCCAGTATTACTTCACTTCGCGCGATTTCGCCACCCGCAACGCTGATGTGCTGCGCATCGCCATCGAAGAAGTGAACGCCATCGACACCTGGGCTTCCACGAACAAGTCCGCCGCAGCCGCCGAGCTCTCTGCCGTGCTGGGGCTCGACAAAGGCATCACCGAGCTTTACGTGAACCGGGCGAAGTTTGGCACCGCACCAGTCACGCGCGACATCCTGGCCGAGCAGCAGACCATTGCCGACACCTTTTTCGAGCTCAAGCTCATTCCGAAAAAGCTCAACCTGCTGCACGCCGCGCCGGCCGATCTGCTGTAAGCCCCAATGCCCAAGGAGTTCCCTCATGCCAGCGCCCATGCCCTTTGCCTTGCATGCACAACTGCAGCGTGTCCTGTGCGTCACGGCCTCCGCCTGGGGACTGAGCGTGCAGCAGCGCCGTGCCGTGCTGCGTGCCCCCCGCTTCGGCTTCGCCATCTCTTACTAAAAGCTTACTGAAAGACCTGTTCCATGCAAATTTTCTGGTTCATTCCCACCCACGGCGACAGCCGCTATCTGGGCACTGCCGACGGTGCGCGCGAGCTCAGCCACGATTACCTCAAGCAGGTGGCCATTGCCGCCGACAGCCTGGGCTACGAAGGTGTGCTCATCCCCACGGGCCGCTCGTGCGAAGACCCCTGGGTGGTGGCATCCAGCCTGATCGCCGTCACGCGCAACCTCAAGTTTCTGGTGGCCGTGCGCCCCGGCCTGCACCAGCCCAGCCTGGCGGCACGCATGGCGGCCAGTTTTGACCGCCTCTCGGGCGGGCGCCTGCTCATCAACCTGGTGACGGGGGGCGACCAGACCGAGCTGGAGGGCGACGGCGTGTTCCTCGACCATGCCACCCGCTACGAGCAGTCGAGCGAGTTCATCCGCATCTGGCGCGAAATTCTGGCGCGCAGCCATGCCGGTGAAAGCCTCGACTACGAGGGCAGGCACCTTTCTGTGAAAGGCGCCAAGCTGCTGTTTCCACCGGTGCAAAAGCCGCACCCGCCCGTGTATTTTGGTGGCTCGTCGCCGGCCGCGCATGAACTGGCGGCCGAGCAGACCGAGGCCTACCTCACCTGGGGCGAGCCGCCCGCCGAGGTGGCCAAAAAGATTGCCGATGTGCGCGAAAAGGCCGCACGCCATGGCCGCACGGTGAAGTTCGGCATTCGCCTGCATGTGATCGTGCGCGAAACCGACGCCAAGGCCTGGCAGGCCGCGGAGGAGCTGATCAGCCATGTGAGCGACGACACCGTGGTGCAGGCCCAGGCGGTGTTTGCCCGCATGGATTCCGAAGGCCAGCGCCGCATGGCCGCGCTGCATGCCGGCGCGAGAAACAAGGCCCCCACGCTCGGCACTGGCGTGTCCTCGCTGCCCCGCGAGGGGGCTCCATCGCCTAGGGGCGGCCCGTCGGCGATTTGGCGCACGCGCGCCGACCTGGAAATCAGCCCCAACCTGTGGGCCGGCGTGGGCCTGGTGCGCGGTGGCGCGGGCACGGCCCTGGTGGGCGACCCGCAGACGGTGGCGGCGCGCATCGAGGAATACGCCGCGCTGGGCATCGACACCTTCGTGCTGTCGGGCTATCCGCACCTCGAAGAGGCCTACCGCTTTGCCGAACTGGTGTTCCCGCTGCTGCCCGTGAAGGTGCGCGACAGGCTCGCCGGTGGTTCGCCCCTGGGGCCGTTCGGCGAAACCGTGGGCAACCAGTATGTGCCCAGGGCATCGCAAAGCTGATTGCCACCCGAGACCAAAGCAAAACCCATGTCCATCCATTCCATCAACCATGTGCAGCTGGCCTTTCCAGCCGGCGCCGAAGGCCGGATACGCCATTTCTACAGCCGCCTGCTGGGGCTGCCCGAGGTGCACCAGCCAGCAGGCAGCACGCTGCGCTTTGCCGCGGGCACCCAGCGCATCGACCTCGTGCCCACCGAGGGTTGGCAGGCCGCACCCCCGGTGTCGCACCTGGCCTTCGAGGTGGAGGACCTGCCGGCGCTGCGTGGCCGCCTGCTGCAGGCCGAACTGGCGCTGGTGGAAAACCGGGCCTTGCCCGGCTACCTGCGCTTTTACGTCAAGGACCCGGCGGGCAACCAGCTGGAATTTCTGGAACCCGATGACGAACTGGAAATCGCCCCATGACACAGACCACCCGAGAGCTGCAGATATCGCCTGTGGCGGACTCCGCCGATCTTCCGCTCGATGGGCCTTTGCTCCCTGCGCCGCTGGCCCGCTTTCTCGCCAACGTCGCGCAGCACCTGCTGCCCTGGGCCGTGCCCGTGGGCCTCATCGTGCTGTGGCAGGTGGCATCGTCGCAAGGCTGGCTGTCCACCCGCGTGCTGCCCGCGCCGGTGGATGTGGTGCGGGCGGCCTGGGTGCTCACCGCCTCAGGCGAGCTGTGGACCCACGTCAAGATCAGCGCGGGCCGCGCGCTGGCCGGGCTGGCCATTGGCGGCGGGCTGGGCCTGCTGCTGGGCCTGCTCACCGGTTCGGTCAAGCTGTTCGAGACGCTGCTCGACTCCACCATCCAGATGGTGCGCAACATCCCCGCGCTGGCGCTGATCCCGCTCGTGATCCTGTGGTTCGGCATCGACGAATCGGCCAAGCTGTTCCTGATCGCCGTGTCGGTGTTCTTCCCGATCTACCTCAACACCTTCCACGGCATCCGCAACGTGGACCCGGGGCTCATCGAGATGGGCCGCACCTACGGTCTGTCGCGCTGGCAGCTCTACCAGCAGATCATCCTGCCAGGCGCGCTCTCCAGCATCCTCGTGGGGCTGCGTTTCTCGCTGGGGCTGATGTGGGTGATCCTGATCGTGGCCGAGACCATCTCGGCGCAGTCCGGCATCGGCTACCTCACGATGAATGCCCGCGAGTTTTTGCAGACCGACATCGTGCTCGTGGGCATCCTGCTGTACGCGCTGCTGGGCAAGCTGGCCGACATGTTCGCCAAGGGGCTGGAGCGCTACTGGCTGCGCTGGCATCCTGGTTATGCATCCCCTTGAGCAGCTGCGCCGTTTCTCCCTTCTCTCTGCGCGCCTCAGATAAAACCCGTTCGCCCTGAGCTTGGCCTGTCCTGAGCCTGTCGAAGGGTCGAAGGGCTCAGCCCGAACGGATGGGATGAGATATCTGAGACTCGTTGCTAATCACTCACATTTTTATAGCTGTTAGCGCTTGATGGATAAGCACTGGAGGCCATTTTGACCATTGATTCATCTCCACAACCCAAAGGCGTGCGCCTGGAAATGCGCGGCGTGGACAAGCGCTATGGCACGCGCGAAGTGCTGCGCAAGACCGACCTGGCCATCGAGCCTGGCCAGTTCGTCGCCATCGTGGGCCGCAGCGGCTGCGGCAAGAGCACGCTGCTGCGCCTGGTGGCGGGGCTCGAATCCGTCTCGGGCGGCAGCATCCGCATCGATGGGCACAGCGTGGCGGGCCTGAGCGGCGACACCCGCATCATGTTCCAGGACTCGCGCCTGCTGCCCTGGAAGCGCGTGGCCGACAACGTGGCCCTGGGCCTGCCGCCCGGGCGGCGCGGCGCCGCCGCCGACGTGCTGGCCCGTGTGGGCCTGGGCGATCGCCTGGGCGAATGGCCCGCGCGCCTGTCGGGCGGCCAGCGCCAGCGCGTGGCCCTGGCGCGCGCGCTGGTGCACAACCCGCGCCTGCTGCTGCTCGACGAACCCCTGGGTGCGCTCGACGCGCTCACGCGCATCGATATGCACCGCCTCATCGAAGGCCTGTGGCAGGCCAGCGGCTTCACCGCGCTGCTGGTCACGCACGACGTGCAGGAGGCCGTGGCCCTGGCCGACCGCGTGATCCTTATCGAAGACGGCCAGATCGCGCTGGACCAGCGCATCGGCCTGCCGCGCCCGCGCATGCATGGCGACGCGGCGTTTGCCGCCCTCGAAAAACGCATCCTCGACCGCGTGCTGCAAAAGCCCGGCGTGGCCGACCCGCAACCCCAACCCGGGCCGCAGTGGCCCGGCGTGCCGGCCCACGGCCTGCGCTGGGCGATCTGATCTTTGTTTCTGACGGTTTTCTTTTTTTCAACGGACTTATCAAGGAGTACCCCATGTCCATCCAGGCCATCAATGTGCGCAACCAGTTCAAGGGCAAAGTGCGCGAGATCATTCGCGGCGACGTCGTCTCGGAAGTCGATGTCGAAACCCCCTGGGGCATCGTCACCTCGGTCATCACCACGCGATCGGTAGACGACCTCGCGCTGGTGGTGGGCTCGGACGTGGTGGCGCTCATCAAGTCCACCGAGGTGTCGATTGCCAAGCTGTAAGCAATTTGAGTCAAATTGGACTCCAGCGCTTATCCATAAAGCGCTGGAAGCTATTAAAAATGTAGTGGAATGAAAAAGACCGGGCCGGCCCGGTCTTTTTCATTGGAGTGACAGGCTCAGCTCAGGCCCGCCCCGCCTGCGCGCCTCAATCGGGCACCGGCGCCGCGGCACCCGCGCGCATGGCCCTCTCCACGCATTCGCGCGTGAGCGTGGGCACGAAACTCTCGATGAAATGGTAGGCATAGCCGCGCAGCCAGGCCCCTTTGCGCAGGGCCAGCCGCGTGAGGTTGACCTCGAACAGGTGGCCTGCGTCGATCATGCGCAGAAGCCGGTCGCGCTCGGGGTCCACCGCGATCGAGGCCACGATGCCCACGCCCATGCCCAGCTCCACATAGGTCTTGATCACGTCGGCGTCCATGGCGGTGAGCACCACGTCGGGGCGCAGTCCCTCGCGCCCAAAGGCCTCGTCGATATGGGCGCGGCCCGTGTAGCCGAGCTCGTAGGTGATGATGGGGTATTGCGCCAGTTGCTCGAGCGTGACCGGCTCGCTCTGCTGCAGCAGTGCATGGCCCGGGGGCGCGACGATGCTGTGCGTCCAGCGGTAGCAAGGCAGCGTGACCAGCGCGTCATAACCCGCCAGCGCCTCGGTGGCCACGCCGATGTCGGCCTCGCCGCTGAGCAGCATCTCGGCCACCTGCCGGGGCGAACCCTGGTGCAGGTGCAGCGACACCTGCGGAAACAACGCGCGAAAGTCGCGCACCACCTGCGGCAGCGCATAGCGCGCCTGCGAATGCGTGGCGGCCACCGAGAGGCGGCCCTGGGCGCTGTCGCTGAAATCCTGGCCCGCGCGCTTGAGGTTGTCGGCTTCGAGCAGCAGGCGCTCCACCATGGGCAGCAGCGCCTCGCCGGGCGGCGTGAGACCGGTAAGGCGCTTGCCCGCGCGCACGAAGATCTCCACGCCCAGTTCTTCCTCCAGCTCGCGGATCTGGCGGCTGATGCCAGGCTGCGAGGTATGCAGCATGTGGGCCACCTCGGTCAGGTTGAAGCCCCGGCGCACGGCTTCGCGCACGGAGCGCAGTTGCTGAAAATTCATAAAAAATTATTTTTGTAGCTGTCAGCGCTTTACCAGTAAGCGTTAGAGGCCTATTTCACTCATATTCTTCTTGCAAGATCGTGAACAGGTTTTCACATGCCGCGCACGCTCAGGTCGGGCGCGTAGCGGTCGGCCTGGATGTCGGGCGACAGCCCGTGGGTGATGACTGCGTCGGTGATGGGCAGGAACTGCGCGTTCCACTGCGCCCACGCAGCGCGCAGGCGCTCGAACACATCGGGGTGCTTGTGGCGCAGGTTGGCGCGCTCCAAAGTGTCGTCCTCCACGTCGAAGAGGAACTCGTTGTCGTTGATCTTCAGGTACTTGAAGCGGCCCTCGCGCACGGCGCGCTGGCGCTGCGACTTGTAGCGCCAGAACAGGGTGCGCGGGTGCGGCGGCGCATGGCCTTCGAGCCCGGGCAGGATGTTCTCGCCGTCCGCCGGAAGCCGGCATCGGGTGCCACGCCCGCCGCGGCCAGCGCTGCAGCGTCGGTGAGCAGCAGGAGCGGCATGTGGAGAGAAAACCTGTGGGTTGTGGTGCCATGGAAAGCCCTGAAATATGGGGATCAAAACGGATGGGTGGATGGGTGGATGGGTGTCAGACGGCAAACTGCCATTGCGAGGCAGGTGCGATGTGCTCGCCGTGCTTTAACGGAGGCTCCGCCAGATCGGCGGACGGGTGGCCTGAAAACTCCTGCAGCACGCTGTCCTTGACGGCGGTGAATGCATGCGAGGTGCGCTTGCGCGGATGGGGCAGGCCCACGGGCACGGTGCGCCGGATGCGGCCCGGGCGTGGCTCCATCACCACCACCCGGTCGCCCAGGTACACCGCCTCTTCCACGTCGTGGGTCACCAGGATCATGGTGATGCCCTCCTGCTGCCAGATGCGGTGCAGTTCCTGCTGCAGGTAGGCGCGAGTCATGGCATCGAGCGCGCCAAAAGGCTCGTCCAGCAGCAGGATGTCGGGCCGGTTGACCAGCGCCCGCGCAATCGCCACGCGCTGCGACATGCCGCCCGAGAGCTGGTGCGGGTAGGCGGTTTCAAAGCCCTGCAGGCCCACCAATGCAATATGCTCGCGCACCGTAGCGCGCTGCTGGCCTTCGGTAAGGCTGGAGTTGAGCAGGCCCAGCGCCACGTTCTTCTCGACCGTGAGCCAGGGGAACAGCCGGTGCTCCTGGAACACGATGCCCCGGTTGAGGCTGGTGCCCATGATGCGCTGGCCGTTGAGCAGGATATCGCCCTGGTAGTCGCCCTCCAGCCCAACCACCAGGCGCAGCAGCGTGGACTTGCCGCAGCCGCTCGCGCCCACGATGCTCACGAACTCGCCGGGCGCAATGGTGAGGTGGATGTCCTGCAGCACCGGCAGGGCTTCGCCCTTGACCTCGTACTGCTTGTTCAGGCCGCGAATGGCCAGGGTGTCGGCATGTGCCATGGTTTTTCTCTCCTCGTATTCGACTTCAGTACTGCGCCAAGGTGCGGTCGCGCCAGGCCAGCAGGCGCTTCTCGATGGCACCCAGCACCCAGTTCAGCGCAAAGCCCACCAGGCCCACTACCACCACGCCAAAGAGCACCAGGTCCATCCAGAAATGCTCGCGCCCGTCGATCAGCGTGTTGCCGATGCCCTTGCCCGAGGCCAGCAGGTATTCGGCCCCCAGCGTGGCCAGCCAGGTGTAGATGAGCGAGAGCTGGATGCCCGTGAACAGCGAGGGCGCGGCGGCAGGCGCGATCACGCGGGCGAGCGTCTGCCATACGCTGAACTCGTACACGCGGGCCACCTCCAGGTATTCGCGTGGCACGCTGCGCAGGCCCTCGAAGCTGTTGAGCACCACTGGGAAGAACGCAGCCATGGCCACGAAGGCGATCTTGGCCGCGTCGCCCAGGCCAAACCACATCGACAGCATCGGAATCCACGCAAACAGCGAGATCTGCTTGAGCGTGTGGAACGTGGGGCCCACCAGCCGCTCGGCCCAGCGCGACCAGCCCAGCAGCGCGCCCACCGCCAGTCCGATGCCAGAGCCGATCACAAACCCCCATGCCATGCGCCACAGACTGGCTGACAGCGCCACCCACAGCTCGCCGCTGGCCACCTGGCCCATGCCGCGCTGCCACACCGCCAGCGGTGACACCAGCAAGGGCGACGACGACCAACCCGATTCCACCGCCGCCCACCACGCCGCCAGGATCAGCGCGGGCAGCACCCAGCCGCGCAGGCGCCGGGGCAGGCGCTGAAAAATGTTCAATGGCATGTTCAAGGAAGACATTTGCACACCCCGCTCACAAGCCTGGCTTGCGCCAGCGCAGCAACCACGCTTCGGACACCGCCAGCAGCTTGTCGATCACGAAGCCCACGATGCCCACGGCCAGCACGGCGGCCAGCACCACATCCAGCTGAAAGAGCTGGCGGCCATAGACGATGAGAAAACCAATGCCCTCGGACGACGCCAGCAGTTCCACCACCACCAGTGCCAGCCACGCATGGGTAAGGCCGTAGCGCACCCCGTTCCAGATGGGAGCCGTGGCCGCTGGGAAGACCACCTTGCGCAGCATCTGCCAACGCGTGAAGCCATACACACGCGCCACCTCCACCAGCCGGTTGGGCACGTTCTGAATGCCCTGGCAGGTGTTGATGGCCACGGGCACCAGGGCCGCCTTGGCGATCAGCAGGAACTTTAGCCCCTCGTCAATGCCCACCACCAGAATCAGCAATGGCAGCCAGCCAATCACCGGCACCTGGCTGAACGCCTTGAACAGGGGGAACACATAGTCGCGGAACGTGGGCGAGAGGCCCATGGCACCGCCCAGCACCAGGCCCAGGGCCAGGCCGATGCCAAAGCCCGCGAACACGCGGACCATGCTGATGCGCAGGTGGTCCCACAACTCGCCGCTGGCCAGCAGCTCGCCAAACACCTTGAAAACGGCGGACGGTGGCGGCAGCACCTGCTCGGGAACCCAGCCCAGCACGGCCGAGAGCTGCCACAGGGCCAGCAAGGCCAACGGGAAGGGCCAGGCCCAAATCCAGCGCCAGTTCAGGTTGCTTTTCCAGGTCCAACGCCCGTTGGCTCGCTGCCTTGACCTGGCCACGGCCTGCGGCTGCTGCGCCAGAGCCCTGCCCTCTCCACCGCCCTGTGCGGCGGCATTCAACGCCTGGATCGTCATCGTGAAACTGCCCTTTCTTGTGGATGCGCGCTTTGCGCAGCCTTTTTGGACGGGTGCGGTTAACGCATACTTGTTAACAACCAAAACGAATGTAAAAGAAGTTTGTTATAAAAATAAATGGTTAATAGTCATATGCAATGACAAAGATGTTTGCGGCATGAGCAGCGATGCCAGGGTTCTGTGCGGGGGGCTGAAATGGCCGCAAAAAAAACCCGCTGCGCACACCGGGCGGGTTGTCAAAGGGCCTGTCCCGCATGCCCTTCCCACACCAAGACCATGCATCAAAGCGCCGCCAGCTCTCCATTGGCACCGTATGCGGGCCAGTAGCCTTCGAGCTTCAGTTCCTTGAGCGCAGCATTCAGGTAGCGGCGGTCGAACCAGCTGTCGATCTCGGGCTTTTTGCGGATCAGCTTGAGCTTGTGGGCCTCGTCGGCTGCGTCCCTGTAGCGCGCCACCAGAAAGGGGTCGAGCAGTGGCGACAGGCGCACGCGCAAAGGCTGGCCAACGAAATCCTCGCGCCACACCTTCTCGTCGTACTCGGTCTTGCCCCACTGCGCAAACAGTCCGGCACGGCGGTTCTCGTCGGAATATTTGTGTGCGTACTGCACCACGGTCTTCACTACCCGCTCGACCACCTTGGGGTGGCGGGCAGCAAAGTCATCGGTGACCAGCAGCGCTGTCTGGCGTGTGTATTTGTAGGAGTCTTCGGCGGCCGACCAGACCACCTTGGCCAGGCCCTTATCGCGCAGCTTGAAGAAGCCTACGTAGCCAAAGGCGGCGTCAATGTCCTTGCTGGCCAAGGCAGCCTCTGCACTGGGCAAATCCAGGTTGACCAGTTTCACGTCGCGCTCGCTCAGGCCCTTGTCGGCCAAGGCTCGCACAGCAGCCAGGTGCAGGTTGGTACCCTTGAACACCGCCACCTTGCGGCCCTTGAGGTCTTCCAGTCGCCGGATGTTCGACTCAGGCGGCACCGCCAGGTACAGCCCGCTGCGCACCCCACTGCCCAGGATGATCTTGGTCTTCACGTCGCTGGCGCGGTGCACGATGGAGGGCAGGTCGCCCTGCCACGCAAAGTCGAGCTGCTTGTTGACCAGGGCCTCGTTCACGGCAGGGCCTGCGCCCTTGAAAAAGGTCCATTGCACCTTCACTCCGTCCTTCTTGAACTCTTCTTCCAGCGCGCCGTCGGTATAAGCCAGCGCGACCGACGTGCCGCCGTGGCGCACCGGATCGCTGCCCACCCCGCCCGTGGCAATGCCAATGCGGATCACCTTCAGCGGCTCTTGCGCCTGCGCGGCCGCACCACCGGCCCAAAGGCCCAGGGCCATCGCTGCGCCCGCTGCCACTGCGGCCCTCCAGAGCGCTGCATTCCATCGCGTGTTTTTCATGTGTTGACCTTTCGTACCTGTTGTCATGACGGTTTGCACGCGCAATGGGCCGCGTGCACCGGCAGTCACTCTAGGCAAGCATGGCATTGGGGCCAACGACTAAAAACATATATCCAAATTTGCAGATGCGGGGCAGGTGCGCATCGCTGGAGAGCGCGGTTTTCCGGCTATCCATATGCGAATTGCTTCGTTGATGCGCTGCGTGTGCGCTGTCCCAATCGGATGGCAGTTCTCTTTCCTCAACTCCTCGTTTCAGAAAGCAGTGCCATGTCCAGGATCAACGATTTACACCCCACTTTCACCCGCTTCGCAGTAGAGCCCTACACCCCCACCATCGGCGCCGTCATTCACGACCTGGACCTGCGCCAGCCGCTGGATGCAGCCACCCAGGCCGAGCTGCGCCAGGCCCTGGCCGTGCACGAGGTGCTGTTCTTTCGCAACCAGCAGCTCACGCCGCAGCAGCAGGTGGACTTCACCCGCACCTTTGGTGAAGTGGCGCAGGTCAAGGCGTTCTTCCCCCGGCTGGATAACCACCCCGAGATCGAGATCGTAGAGAGCACGGCCGGGCGTCCCAAGGCCTCCAGCAACTGGCATGCCGACATCACTTGGCGCGAGCAGCCGCCGCTGGGCACCAGCCTCTACGCGCAGGTGATTCCCGCCAGCGGTGGCGACACCCTGTGGGCCAGCCTGACGGCTGCCTACGCCAGCCTGCCGCCCGCGTTCCAGGCCTACCTGGAGACGCTCACAGCCGTGCACACCTGGGAGATCAGCGGCTGGACGCAATACCTGCTGCGCAAGGATGCCAGCGGTGACGAGCTGAAAGCCGCCCGCGCCAAATATCCGCCCGTGGAGCACCCCGTTGTGCGCGTGCACCCCGTCACGGGCAAGAAGGTCCTGTATGTGAACTCGACCTTCACCAGCCACATCAAGGGCCTGCCCCGCGTGCAGAGCGATGCCCTGCTGGCCCAGCTGTTCGCACTGCCCCAGGTACCCGAATTCCAGGCCCGCCTGCGCTGGCAGGAGGGCACGCTGGCCGTGTGGGACAACCGTTCCACCCAGCATTACGCAGTGGGCGATTTCTTCCCGCAGCACCGCAAGCTGCACCGCATCACCATCACCACCCCGCAAACGTTCTGAGCCCAGGGAGATCCACAACATGACCCAACGCAAGCTGCGCCTCGGCGCTTTCCTCATGCCCACCGGCCACCACATTGCCGCATGGCGCCACCCCGGCTCGCAGGCCGATGCCGGCATCAACATCGACCATTACATCGCGCTGGCCAAGACAGCCGAGCGAGGCCTGTTCGACCAGGTGTTCGTGGCGGACAGCCCCGGCATATGGCACAAGGGCGACCGCGAGTCCTTCAGCCGCCAGGGACGCATTTCGCATTTCGAGCCCGTCACACTGTGGGCCGCGCTGTCGGCAGTCACCAGGCATATCGGCTTTGTGGCCACCGCGTCCACCACATATGAAGACCCGTACTTGCTGGCGCGCAAATTTGCATCACTCGACCACATCAGCAAGGGCCGCGCCGCCTGGAACGTGGTGACGACCAGCGCCGAAAACGTCCACGGCAACTTTGGCCTGAACACCCACCCCGACCCTGCCACGCGCTACGAGCGGGCGCATGAGTTCGTGGACGTCGTCAAGGGCCTTTGGGACAGCTTTGACGACGATGCCTTCACGCGCGACAAGGCCAGTGGCATCTACTTTGACCCAGACAAACTGCACACCTTGAACCACGTAGGCAAATACCTCAAGGTGCAGGGCCCGCTGAACATCGAGCGCCCACCACAAGGTCACCCCGTGATCGTGCAGGCAGGCTCGTCGGAAGACGGCAAGGAACTGGCCGCCGCCACGGCCGAGGCCATCTTCACGGCCTGGACCAGCTTGGCCGAGGCGCAGGCTTTCTACAGCGATGTGAAAGGGCGCATGGGCAAATACGGCCGCCGGCCGGAGGAACTGCTGGTGTTGCCCGGCATCTCGCCGGTGATCGGTCGCACGCAGGAAGAGGCCCAGGCCAAGTGGGCCGAGTTGCAGGCGCTGATTCATCCTTCGGTCGGCCTGGCCACGCTGGCACCGTTCTGGCCACTTGACGAACTGCAGCGCTGGGACCTGGATGCCCCGCCGCCGTATTACCCCGAGCCACCCAAGGGCGTGAACAGCCGAGCGCATGTGGTGATAGAGCTGGCGCGGCGCGAGGGCTACACCATTCGCCAGCTCTATGAATACCTGGCGGGGGCGCGCGGCCATTGGCTGGTGATCGGCACGCCCGAGACCATTGCCGACCGCATGCAGGAATGGTTTGAAAATGGCGCAGCCGATGGTTTCAACGTCATGCCGCCGGTGCTGCCGCAGTCACTGGACGAGTTTGTGGACCTGGTCATCCCCGAATTGCAGCGCCGCGGCCTGTTTCGCACCGCCTACGAAGGCAGTACGCTGCGCGAGAACCTGGGGCTGGCGCGGCCGGAAAGCCGGTATGCGAATGCGGTGAAGGTGGCCTGAGATCGTGAACATGTTCTGAGGCGGCCCTTCGGGCCTGCGCGGGTGCTGGCGGACGATTTGCGGTCATTTTGGC
>WOZN01000090.1 GCA_011620245.1 Acidovorax sp. | reverse complement strand
CGGCCTCGCGGGCGAAGTGGAGTAGCGCACCGTGGCCGCAGCCCAGATCCAGCACGGCAGCGTTCTTGTCCGCCGGGAAGTGCCGGCGGATCAGCCGGCGCAGCGCATGGGCGCGCGGCGCCAGCCCGGCCAGCGTCTCTGGCGCCAGCGCCTGCTCGCGGGCCTGGACGTAGTGAGTATAGATGCGGGTGCGGTAGCTATATTCGATCAAGCTGTGCCTCATTCTCAAAGCAGTTATCTGATTCGGCTGGGGATGGCCGCCCAAGCGTCGGGAACAGGGCCGCTTGCCGTCGTCGGAGTTGCCTCGCGTCACTCTTTCGTATTGGCAAATTTGTATCGTTTACCGCCGCTGGCCTGAAATAGCCAGAGACAGAGCGAGATTGAGGATGTCTCGGTCGGAGAACACGGTTGCTCGGCTTTCGTCGCCTGGAGTGATTCTTATCCAGGCACCGACTTCGCGCTGTGCTGATTGCGCGGCCAGATTGACCTTGGCTCCTAGGCAAGACCAAGAGAAATCCACAGCCGCTTCTCAAGCGATTGATCAACTAAACGGCTATCGTGCCGGCTTGCACAGTAGTAGGCTGATCCAGCAATCGCTATGATCGATACAAGCAGAGGCTCAACCAGCGTAAGCGCCAGAACAAACAGCGGCACGAGTGATACCGTTCGACGTGAGACCATAAAATGCCACGGCGACCGTCTAATACTGGTATGCCCGCTGGAGCTGATTTCAGTCATCTCGATCTTAAACAACTCGCTTCACCCGCTCGATCACGGCCGCGAGCATAGGCTGTTGAAGAAGTTATTGTGTAGCGCCCGATGGGCTTTTCGTCCGCAACAGTCCAGGTCCGTATGACTTGGCGTGCACTTGCTTCACGGCTATTCGGCCGCGCAGGTGGCAGCGGAAACTTCAGTTCATCGACGGTATCGCCTGCGGGGTTGGTCTGGATTTCAGTATTCAAGCGCTTTGCTCCGCAGGATATGCAGGAATGGGAATGGATTGGCCGCCTGAGCCAGGGTCATCACTGGACGCATCCCCAAGAGATTCGTTGCCGCCGCCAGGGCGTAGCCGGTCATCGCGGCATCCATGACCAGCAGCGCCATGCCGGCATAGGCAAGATCGTCGGTGTATTCGAGCAGGATGGCGGCCAAGCCTACGGCAGCGGCTGCGGCCAGCACATAGACTGCGGCGGCATGCAGATGCTGGTTCGCCGCCTTGAGCATGCTGAGAGACCCGTACCACACGACGGAGGCAACGGCGGAGGCGAGCAGCCAGCCGAACAGGGCGCCATCCATGACTACCCGGCCGTGCGTCCAGAATTCCAGGATCCGGCCGCCGAACAGCGCAAGTGCCACCGCCGCGAGCAGCGCCAGCCATAGCCCCCCACGCAAGCCGTGGATGAACAGACGGCGCTGTAGTTGGCGGTTGCCGGCGCCGTGCGCAGCGGCCAGTTCGGGCTCCACGGCATGGGCGACGGTTGTTACGAGTTGTATTGCAAGGCGAGTGAGGGTGCGCAGCGTGGAGAACACCACCACCGCCACCGGCCCCAGCACCACGCCGACGACCATAACCATGCCCTGAATGTTGAGCGCCTGGGCGAGGGGGATAGCGATGTTGGCCAGCGCCGGGCGCAGCAGGCGGCGCAGTTCGGCGGCGCTTGCCGTGGCGCGGCCGTAGCGCAGCCAGCGGTGGCGCCGCACCACCAGCACGGCGAAGGCGGCCGTGGCCAAAACACGCACGCCCATGAACACACCGGCGGCAGCCAGCGGGCCACCGCCGGCCAGGGCGGTGATCCAGACGCCGGCGAACTGCAGCAGGCGGACGATGCCGTGCAAGCCGAAATGCAGCGCGTATTCTCCGCCGGCGCGAAAGCCGGCGTGGGTCACACCGTCTGGCAACGCCACCAGCACCTGAGCAGCCAGCAGCCACAGCACCCACTGCGCGGTGCGCGTATCCATGGCCTGGAAGTTCAGCCAGTCGGCGAGCGGCAGCCAAGGCACCACGGCAGCGGTCAGGACCATCCCCAGCCCAGCCATGCCATAGACCAGTACGCCCAAGCTCTGGAACACCGCCAGCGTGCCCGCGCGGTCGCCACGGGCGACGCGGGCGGTCATGTCGTTGGCGGCGGATTGTGTGAAACCCAGATCCGTCATCGACAGATAGGCCGGAATGGCGAACAGGATCAGCCATTCGCCGTAGAGCTGCACGCCCCAGGTATGGAGCAGGATGGGCACGCCCGCCAGTTGCACGATAACGGTGACGAGCTGGCCGAAGGCGTTGGCGCCCAGGCCGTGCAGGATGCGCTGACGGACGGTTGTGGTGAGGGCTGGCGCGGGCGCAATGTGATCAGTCATGCACGTGCTTTTTAACAATATTAACGATAAACAATAACACTTTTCGCTCTTTTCGCTTTTCGCCGTGGCAGCTGATTCAGGCGTTGATTTTCAGGAAATCTTGATAAGCGGTGGCGAGGCCGGTCTTGAATGCGGTGGGGGCGCGATAGCCGAGGGCGTGGAGGCGTGAGACGTCGAGCAGTTTGCGCGGGGTGCCGTCGGGTTTGCTGGTGTCGAAGACGAGGCCGCCGCTAAAGCCGATGACTTCCTTGACGGTTTCAGCGAGCTCGCGGATGGTTTGGTCTTCGCCGATGCCGATGTTGATTAACGGCCAGAGGTGGGTGTTGAGTGCCTGGTTGAAGGCTTCATCCGGGAGGCTCATCAGGTGGAGGCAGGCGCTGGCCATGTCTTCGCTGTACATGAATTCGCGGCGCGGGGTGCCGGTGCCCCAGAC
>WOZN01000022.1 GCA_011620245.1 Acidovorax sp. | reverse complement strand
ATGCGCCCAAAGATGGCTAGGCAAAAGTACAAGTTATTGCTTTGCGAGCCCTAAGAGCGTGTTCACGATCTCCCGAGCAGCAGAGCCAGGAAAGCCAACTGGACGAGTTGCAGGCTGGTGTCCAGGTGCCGCTCGCAGTTTTTCCGCAGCCGCCTGTTCATCTCCAGCCAAGCGAAACTGCGCTCGACGATCCAGCCCTTAGGCATGACCTTGAAGGTATGCAGTTCGCTTCTTTTGGCGATCTGCACGGTGACGGGTCTGCCAACAATGCCCTGCACGCCCTGCATGAAGGGCTGGCCCACGCAGGCGCATCCAACCGCCATTTCCAGGATCATCAAAATCCATAGCTGCCAGCGCTTACAGGGCAAGCCATGGCAGGCATTTTTGCTTGAAACCGCACAGCAACGGGCTATGATGCAGTAGCGTGGCTGCCGCTCCCCGGCGTCCCGCCCGCCCAAGGATGCCGACATGACCCAGACACCCTTTTCCGCGCCCAGTTTCGTGCCCACTTATGCCGATGTGGCCGATGCCGCCCATCGCCTGCACGGCATGGCGCACCGCACGCCCGTGCTGCGCTCCACCACCGCCGACGAGCGGCTGGGTGCGCAGCTGTTCTTCAAGTGCGAGAACCTGCAGCGCACCGGTGCCTTCAAGTTCCGCGGTGCCTTCAACACCCTGGCCCAGTTCACCGACGAGCAGCGCAAAGGCGGCGTGCTGGCGTTCTCGGCCGGCAACCACGCCCAGGCCATTGCCATGTCGGCACGGCTGCTGGACATGCCCGCCGTCATCGTCATGCCCGAAGACGCACCCACCGCCAAGATGGCGGCCACGCGCGGCTATGGCGCGCAGGTGGTCACCTACAACCGCTACACCGAAGACCGCGAGGCCATCAGCCGGCGCATGGCGCAAGAGCGCGGCATGACGCTGGTGCCGCCGTTTGACCACCCGCACGTCATCGCCGGGCAAGGCACCGCGGCCAAGGAGCTGCTGGAAGAAGTGCCCAACCTCGACCACCTCTTCGTCTGCGTGGGCGGTGGCGGCCTGCTGGCGGGCAGCCTGCTGGCCGCCGAGGCGCTGGCCCCGCACTGCCGCGTGGTGGGCGTGGAGCCCGAGGCGGGCAATGATGGGCAACAGTCTTTCCGCGCGGGCCATATCGTGCAGATCCCCACGCCCCACACCATTGCCGACGGCGCCCAGACGCAGGCGCTGGGTCAGCTCACCTTCCCCATCATCCAGCGCCTGGCAGACGACATGGTTACCGCCACCGATGAACAACTGGTGCAGACCCTGCGGTTTTTTGCCGAGCGCATGAAGATCGTGGTCGAGCCCACAGGGGCGCTGGCCTTTGCGGGCGCAGAGCACGGCGGTGTGGATGTGCGTGGCGCCCGGGTGGGCATTCTGATCAGCGGCGGCAATGTCGATCTGGCGCGCTATTCGCGCTTTCTGGCAGATTGACCCTGTTTTACTGATCAACACCACAACCAAAAAAGACCTCTCGCCCATGAGCAACGTCACCGTCATCACCCACCCCCTCGTCCAGCACAAGCTCACGCTGATGCGCAAGAAGGAAGCCAGCACCAACAGCTTTCGCCGCCTGCTGGGGGAGCTCTCCACGCTGATGGCCTATGAAGTCACGCGCGACATGCCCCTGCAGGACGTGCAGATCGAGACTCCGCTCGAAACCATGACCGGCAAGGTCATCGATGGCAAAAAACTGGTGCTGGTATCCATCCTGCGCGCGGGCAACGGCCTTCTGGATGGCATGCTCAACGTGGTGCCCGGCGCCCGCGTGGGCCACATCGGCCTGTACCGCGACCCGGCCACGCTGCAGCCCGTGGAGTACTACTTCAAGATGCCCTCCGAGATGGACGAGCGCGACATCATCGTGGTCGATCCCATGCTGGCCACCGGCAACTCGGCCGCCGCTGCCGTAGAGCGCCTCAAGAAGCTCAACCCCCGCTCCATCAAGTTCGTGTGCCTGCTGGCCGCGCCCGAGGGCATTGCCACGCTGCAAAAAGCCCACCCCGACGTGCAGATCTTCACCGCCGCCATCGACCGCGAACTGAGCGGCCATGGCTACATCCTGCCGGGCCTGGGCGATGCGGGCGACCGCATCTTTGGCACCAAGTAAGGGCTCGCAAAGCAATAACTTGTACTTTTGCTAGGAGGCTGTCGGACTTGGAGCGTCGATCAGCGAAAACCGAAGGTTTCGCCAAAATGGGCCCCAGCGAGGACAGTTTTTGCCGGATTTGCAGCCCCATAGCCCGGCTATGGGGCAAAAAGACGGTAAAAAATGGACCGCTGCGGCCGATTTGCAGCCGACGATTTCCAAGTCCGACAGCCTCCTAGCCATCTTTGGGCGCATTGCGTCGTTGCAAATCGCTTGTTTAGCAGAGCTAAACGGCGCGCTTTGCGCCTCGCACTGCATCCCAAATCCGGCCGTCAAAATGCACAACTTATTACTTTACGAGCCCTAACTGCAATTTAGCTTGATTAGCAACGAGTTTCAGATTATCCCTTGACGAACGAGGGTAGCACCTTGAACTGTTCACAGACACAGCACTCAGGAGCTGCCATGCCCATCAACCAAATCCAGTTTCAACACGGCCTGTCCTTGCCCGAGTTTCTGACGAACCTTGGCACTGAGCAGCAATGCGAGGCCGCTTTGGTCAAGGCACGCCGGCCCTCAGCCTGGCGTTGTGCGCACTGCGGCTGTTCACGCTTTTTCCATACCCGCACCAGTCCCGATGTCAGCGAACTTGATTTGATCTGCTTGTTGGCATCGAGGCTTGCGCAAAGTC
>WOZN01000110.1 GCA_011620245.1 Acidovorax sp. | reverse complement strand
AGTCGGGCAGGTCGTTGAGCGCGTCGGGGGGCGTGGGGAACAGCGGCGCATCGCGCCAGGCATTCAAGGGGTATACCAGCAGCAGCAATGCCAGCGGCACCAGCCAGACCCAGGCGGGCATGCCCGCCGCCCCCGTGAGGGCCAGCGACAGCGGGAACCCCGCCGCAATCAGCCCCCGCTGCCAGCCGGTGCGGCCCAGCAGGCTTGCCGCAGTGCCCAGGCCGCAGGCCAGCGCCAGCGCCCATGCAGCTGGCAGGTGCACGCGCTGCAGGGCCACGAACAGCAGCCACGCAGTCGCCCACGCCAGCAGCGCTGGCAGGGGCCATGGCAAAAAACGGTAAAGCATGGGGGGCATTGGCCCTGCGCCGGGGGCCCCCGGTCAACTGTGGCCGCGCAGCCGGTCGATCAGCCCGTTCAGGGCCTCCAGCGAGCCGAACTGGATGGATAGCTCGCCCATGTCTTCCATGCGGCCGTTGCGTTTGACGCGCTTTTTCACGCGCACCTCGACCTCGGCCATGAGCAGGTCGGACAACTCTTCTTCCACCCGTTTGAGGTCGCGCGATTTTTCCTTTTTCGGCCGCGTGGCAACCAGGCTGAACTCGGCACCGATCTTCTTGACCAGCGCCTCGGCCTCGCGCACCGAGAGCTTGCGGGCGGCGATCTGGTTGCCCGCCGTGATCTGCGCGGCCCGGTCCAGCGCCAGCAGCGCGCGCGCGTGGCCCATGTCGATGTCGCCGGCCATCAGCATGGTCTGCACGGGCTCTGCCAGGTTCAGAAGGCGCAGCAGGTTGCTGGCGGCGCTGCGCGAGCGGCCCACGGCCTGCGCGGCCTGCTCGTGCGTGAGGCCGAACTCATTGACCAGGCGCTGCAGGCCCTGCGCTTCTTCGAGCGGGTTGAGGTCTTCGCGCTGGATGTTCTCGATGAGCGCCATGGCGGCGGCCGACTCGTCGGGCACATCGCGCACCAGCACCGGCACTGCATCGAGGCCCGCGAGCCGGGACGCCCGAAAGCGCCGCTCGCCCGCGATGATTTCGTACAACGGCCCGTCCTGGTTGAGGGCGCCCATCACCGGTGATGGCCCCTGCGATGCCCGCTCCTGGCGGCGCAGCCGGGCTTGATCGTCGCTCAGGCGGCGCACCAAAATTGGCTGCATGATGCCCTGCGCCTTGATCGACTCGGCCAGCTCGTACAGCGCGCCCTCGTCCATGCGCGTGCGCGGCTGGTACGCGCCGGGCACCAGCGCGCTCAGGGGCAGGCTGCTGGGCAGGCCTGCATCGGCTGCCTGGGCCTTTTCGACCACTTCGGCCACCTTGGGGCCCAGCAGGGCTTCGAGTCCACGGCCGAGGCCCTTGGGTTTTTTGGTGACCATGTTCGTCAATCTTTCAAAAGGGTGTGCAGCAGGTTGTGCCCCTCGGGCCAGTCTGCCAGGCCGGATTCGGCGTTGAGGTGGCCGCGTTCGCCATAGTCGATGAAACGGGCGCCCCAGGCCTGCGCCAGGCCTTCGGCCCGCTCCAGGCTGCAGTACGGATCGTTGCGGCTGCCCACCAGCATGGCGGGGAACGGCAGCCGCTGACGGGCAATGGGCGCCCAGCCGTGGATTTGCGCGGCCAGGTCGGGGCGCTCCACATCACCCGGGGCCACCAGCAGCGCACCCTGCACGCGGTGGGCGCTGGCGGAATGCGCCGCCCACCACGCAGCGAGGATGCAGCCCAGGCTGTGCGCCACCAGCAGCACGGGGCCATCGGCATCGACCACGGTTTCTTCCAGCCGCGCCGACCAGTCGCCGCGCAGCGGGCGCATCCAGTCGTGCTGCTCCACGCGGTGGTAGCCATGCCGCGCCTCCCACAGGCTTTGCCAGTGGCCGGGGCCGGAGTTCTGCCAGCCGGGCAGCAGCAGGATGCGGGAAGGCTTCATGTGCAGGGGGTTACTTCTGTTTTGATAGCTATCAGCGCTTGACCATCAAGCGCCAGAGGCCATTTTGGCTATGGAAGCCGCCGCCACAGGCATGCCCTGCACGCGCTCGACCATCTCCTGCGCAAACTCGACAAAGGCCTGGCTGCCCTTGGCCGCCGGGTCGAACACCACGCCGGGCAGCCCATAGCTGGGCGCCTCGGCCAGGCGCACGTTGCGCGGGATCACGCTGTTGAACACCTTGTCGCCAAAATGGCCCTTGAGCTGGTCGCTCACCTGCTGCTGCAGCGTGATGCGCGGGTCGAACATCACGCGCAGCAGGCCGATGATCTGCAGGTCGGCATTGAGGTTGGCGTGCACCTGCTTGATGGTGTTGACCAGGTCGGTGAGGCCTTCGAGCGCGAAATATTCGCACTGCATGGGCACGATCACGCCGTGGGCGCTGCACAGGCCGTTGAGCGTGAGCATCGAGAGCGACGGCGGGCAGTCGATGAGCACGAAATCGTAGTCGGCATCCACCTCGGCCAGCGCGGCCTTGAGGCGTTTCTCGCGGTGCTCCAGCGCCACCAGTTCCACCTCGGCGCCGGCCAGTTCGCGGTTGGCGCCCAGCACCCGGTAGCCGCATTTTTCAGACAGCACGGCCGCCTCTTTGACCGATGCGGATTCGAGCAGCACGTCGTACACCGAAAGCTCCAGCGCGCGCTTGTCCACGCCCGAACCCATGGTGGCATTGCCCTGGGGGTCGAGGTCCACCATCAGCACGCGCTGGCCGACCTTGGCCAGTCCGGCGGCGAGGTTGACGGTGGTGGTGGTCTTGCCAACGCCACCCTTCTGGTTAGCAACGCAAAAAATCTTGGCCATGTGGATGTGTGGGTTTATTTGGAGATGGCCCG
>WOZN01000265.1 GCA_011620245.1 Acidovorax sp. | reverse complement strand
TGCCTTTGTGGCAGGCGGCTTGCCTGGGCCTGTTTTGCGTAAGTCATGGGAAAAAAAGAGGTGGTGTGGGCATGCCGGTGATTGTGCCGGCCTCGCCGCGCCTGCCGGCCTTGTGGTCGCGCACTCATGGGCCGCGGCGGTTGCCGCGCCCCGGGGTCAGCCCAGCAGGTGCTGCGTGCGCGGCCATTCCTGCACTTGCCACAGCCGCTGCACGGCGGCCTCGGCCTGTGCGGCAGGTACCGCGCCGCCATAGGCTGCCAGGCGCAAGGCTTTGGCGGTGATTTCCTCGCGCGTGAGGGTGTTGCCGGGATCGCCCTTGGGCTCGTCCACCCGGCCGTGCAAGGTGCGGCCGTCCGTCGTCTGCACGGTGACCTTGCCGATCCAGCGCTGCGGGTAGGCGGCGTCCACCTCGGGGTCCAGCACCATGCGCACCCTCTCGCGCAGGGCCACAGTGTCGGGCGCCAGGAACTGCTCGTCGAATTCGGTCAAACCCGCATGGCCAAAGCGCGCGGCCAATGCCAGCACCGTGCCCATGGAGAACTTGGACTGGTGCACCGTGGTGGGCGAGACCACCGGCCCCAGCACGTCGATGGCGCCCTGGTGCACATGGCAGGTCACCTGCGCAATGTCGGCCGGCTGCAGACCATGCTCGCGCATCACCTGCAAGAGTGCATCGGCGGCGGGATGCGTGTGGCGGCACGAGGCATGCCACTTGAACGATGTCTCGGCCGTGGCCCAGCGGGTGCCAAGGCCGTCGGTCAGTCTGGCCGGGTTGGCGTCTTGGCTCATGCCGGCCGCCATGCCTTGCGGCCCGGTGAAGATGTCTTGCGCGCCGGTGAAGCCGTCCTTGGCCAGGTAGGCGGCCATCAGGCCGGCGGCGGCGGCATGCGCGGTGTGCAGCTGCTTGCTGTCGGCCGCGGTGCGCAAAAACTCCCACAGCCCCGCCGACTGCGTGCCGGCCGAGCCGAAGGCGTGCTGCATCTGCGCGGGCGTCAGCTCCAGCAGACGGCCCACGGCGGCGGCTGCGGCCAGCGTGCCGGCCGTGGCCGTGGTGTGAAAGATTTTGTAATGGCTGCGGCCCAGGAACTCACCCACGCGGATGCCCACCTCGTAGCCCGCCACGCAGGCCGCCATCAGCTGCGCGCCGCTGGCGCCGAGGGCCTGTGCCACGGCCAGCGCGGGCGGGAAGACCACGGCCGCCGGGTGGAACACCGCGCCGTTGTGCACATCGTCCTGCTCGGCCACATGGCTGGCCGCGGCGTTGGCCAGCGCCGCCATCATGGGGCTGCTGGTGGCGCCGTGGCCAATGACTTCGCTGGGGCCTGCAGCTTGCCCTTGTGCCGGACCCTGCGACAGCGCAAAGCGCGTGATGCTGGCCACCGGCCGCGCGCGGCAACCGGCCAGCACGGAGCCGAACCAGTCCACCCACAGGTCTTCGGCGCGGCGCTGCACGGGCGCGGGCATGTCGCTCCATTGGAGCTGGGCGGCAAATTGCGCCAGGGGATGGATGGCGGCTTGGTTTTCTTGCTTCATTTCGGGCTCCAGGGCAGGTGGTTAAAGCGCGGGCAGCTATGTTTTTTGATTCAGATGGCCTGGGGCTCCTGCAGTGCCTGCAGTGCTTCGATCTGCTCGGCGCTCCAGCCCAGCTCGGCCAGGATGGCGGTGTTGTGCTGGCCCACGGCGGGCACGGCATCCATGCGGTATTCGAACGCGCTGTTCACGCCCGGAGGCAGCAGCGCGGGCACCTCGCCCGCAGGCGTGCCCACGGTGCGCCAGCGCTGGCGCGCTGCCAGTTGCGGGTGGGCCCACAGGTCGGCCATGTCGTTCACGCGGGCGTTGGCAATGCCGGCGGCGTCCAGCCGTTCGACCACCTGGGCGGCAGTCAGCGCCGAAAAGCACTGCACGATCAGCGCCTGCAGCGCGGCGCGGTTGGCGTTGCGCTGCGCGTTGCTGTCAAAACGCGGGTCGGTGGCCACCTCGGGGCGCTGCAGCACGGCGCCGCAGAAGGTCTTCCACTCGCGCTCGTTCTGCAGGCCCAGCATCACCGTGCCGCCATCGCCGGCCTGGAAAGGCCCGTAGGGGTAGATGCTGGCGTGCGATGCGCCGGTGCGTGGCGGCGGCGGAGCGCCCTCAAAGGCGTAGTACAGCGGGTAGCCCATCCACTCGCCCATCGCCTCCAGCATGGACAGGTCGATATGGCTGCCTTCGCCCGTCTTGCCGCGCAGCAGCAGGGCCGACAGGATGTTGGTGTAGGCGTACATGCCCGCGGCAATGTCAGCCACCGAGATGCCGGATTTGGACGGCGTCTCGGGCGTGCCGGTGACCGACAAAAACCCCGCCTCGCTCTGGATGAGCAGGTCATAGGCCTTCTTGTCGCGGTAGGGACCGTCGGCGCCGTAGCCGCTGATGTCGCACACGATCAGCCGCGGGTTGTGGCTTTTCAGCGCCTCATACGACAGCCCCATGCGCGCGGCGGCGCCGGGCGCAAGGTTTTGCAGCAGCACGTCGGCGGTCTTGAGCAGCTGCAGCAGCGCGGCCCTGGCCTGGGGCTGCTTCACGTCCAGCGCCAGGCTTTCCTTGTTGCGGTTGAGCCAGGTGAAGTGCGACGACTGGCCCTTCACGCGCTGGTCGTAGCCGCGCGCGAAGTCGCCGCTGCCGGGGCGCTCCACCTTGATGACGCGCGCACCCAGGTCGGCCAGCTGGCGCGTGCAAAACGGCGCGGCCACCGCGTGTTCGAGCGAGATGACGGTGATGCCGTCGAGGGGGCGGGTGGTTGGGGTCATATCTCAGGACTTTTCAGGACTTTT
>WOZN01000062.1 GCA_011620245.1 Acidovorax sp. | reverse complement strand
GCCTGTCCTGAGCCTGTCGAAGGGTCGAAGGGCTCAGCCTGAACGGTAGTTGATATAACCATGACTTACGCAAAACGGGCCCAGGCAAGCCGCCTGCCACAAAGGCATGCACCGTTGTGGCATCCTTCTTTGCGTAAGTTGCAATTGTTTCGAGCACTCTGCCGCAGAGCGCGTTTGTGGCAACAGAAGGGGATTTCATGAACACCATCACACGAACCATCGGCCAGATCACCCTGGCGTGCATCGCCTGCGCGTCACTGGGGCTGGCCCAGGCGCAGCCCCGCGATCACCGCGACCAGCGGGGTCACAGCGACCAGCGCAGTCCAAGGGGCCAACGGGACCAGCACGGTAACGCGCGCCACCCCCAGATGCAGCAGCACCGTCCTGCGGGTGTGGCCCAGCACCCGCAATGGGCGCCGCCGCACGACCGCCCCATGGAAGATCATGCCTGGCGCGGCACCGGGCCCGATCACAACTGGCGGCGCGGCGGGCGAGTGCCACCGGCCTATCGCACTTACCACTATGTGGTGGAGGACTGGCGCCTGCACCGCCTGCCGCCACCGCCGCGTGGTTACCACTGGGTGCAGTACGGTGGTGACTACCTGCTGGTGGCCATCGGCACCGGGGTGATTTTGGAGGTCATCCTCAGCAACTGAGGCCGCCCGGCCCAGGCCTGGCATGGCCTGGCATGGCCTCAGCCCCTTGTCTGCGCGCGGATGGCCGCAGCCAGCGCCGCGATCGAGGTGCGGATCTCGTCACTGGTGGCCGTGACATACGACAGGCGCAGCGTGCGCGTGTCGGGGTGCTCGGCATAAAACGGCGCGCCTGGCACGAAGGCCACATTGCGTTCCACTGCCTCGGGTAAGAGGGCCTGCGCGTTCACGCCCTCGGGCAGCCGCACCCACAGGAACATGCCGCCCGCCGGGCGCGTCCATTTCACATCGAGGCCGGCCATCTCATGCTCCAGTGCTGCCAGCATGGTGTTGCGCTGCTGCTTGTAGAGGGCGCGGATCGTGGGCACATGGCGGTCGAGGAAGCCGTCCTTGATCACCTCGGCCACCACGCGCTGGTTGAAGCCGGGCGTGTGCAGGTCGGCCGCCTGCTTGGCCTGCAGCAGCTTGGGGTAGACGGCCTTGGGCGCCACAACGAAACCGATGCGCAGGCCCGGGGCCAGCACCTTGGAGAACGAGCCCATGTAGATGCAGCCATCGGGGTTGCGCGCTGTCAGGGGCAGCGGCGGCCGGGCCTCGAACCACAGGTCGCCGTAGGGGTTGTCTTCGATCAGCGGAATGTTCAGCTCGGCCGCCTTGGCCACCAGCGCGGCGCGGCGCGCCTCGGTCATGGTGCGGCCCGTGGGGTTCTGGAAGTTGGGCAGCACATAGGCCAGGCGGGCCTTGCCGGCGCCGGTGCCGGCCTGGGCGGCGAAGTCCTCCACCAGAATGCCATCGTCGTCACTGGCCACACTCACGGCAATGGGCTCCTGCGGCGCAAAGGCCTGCAGCGCGCCCAGGTAGGTGGGCGTTTCCACCAGCATGCGGCTGTCCTTGTCGAGGAATACCTTGCCGATCAGATCGAGCGCCTGCTGCGAGCCGGTGGTGATGAGCACCTGGTCCGGGTCCACGGCCCAGGGCAGCATGTCGGCCACGGCCTGGCGCAGCGGCGCGTAGCCCTCGCTGGTGGCGTATTGCAGCGCGGCCGCGCCGTCGCGCGCCATGACGGTGTTGCAGGCGGCGGTGAACTCCTGGAGGGGAAACGCCTTGGGTGAGGGCAGGCCGCCGGCCAGGCTGATGATGCCGGGCTTGTCGGTCAGCTTGAGGATCTCGCGGATCGCGGAAGGGTTCATCTTGGCGGCGCGTGCAGCCAGGGTCCAGTTCGTCATGCAGTCATCTCCAGTGCGCGCCCGGCAGGGGCGCGCTTGTCATTCAATAAAAAGAGCCGTTGTAAAAGAGCCGTTGTACGGTGGTGCAGGGGCCTGCGGGTGGGCAGTGACATCAGGGCAGCACCGGCCTGTGCATCACGCCAAACCGCTCGGACAAATTGCACAGCCGCTTGTCGAGAGTCCACAATTCGACGCCTGGAGTCATGAGGGTGGACGCGAGCAGCATGAGGTCCACAAGACCACAGCCCAAACCGGACAGCCGCTCGCGTTCAATAAAGTCCATGACCTCTCGTATGCTGGTTTGCTGGGTCTGGCGCAAGTCGCCGAGATCGGTCAATGTGTGGGTGCGATGGGGTGGTGTTCCACAGGCAATTTCTCCGAGGATCAGCGGGTGCCCCATCACGAGGTCCAGCTCCAGCAAGTCCACCAGCCCGGCGTTGTTTTGCCGGAAGTGATCGACCCATACGGAGGTGTCCACAAGAATCCTCTTCACCGCGGGATATCCTCGCGGCGGCGGGGAATTTCCTGCATTGTCGGCACTGCGCCACCCAGGGCGGCAAGGCGTTTGGCCGCCTGAACCCGGACATAAGTCTTGATGGCCTCCCGAAACAGATCGGCCTTGTCCATGGATGGGTCGGACACTTCCAGTGCCCGCTCATACAGCGCATCGTCAATGGTGACGGTTGTTCTCATAGGTGTACGGTTGCCTCAATATTGGTTCGATACTACATCAAAATGGATGCCTTTGGAGGGGCTGTGGGGTTGGGTCATGCCCGCACCATCCACGCCGCCGTGGCCACCAGCACGCAGCCCATGGCACGGTTCAACCTGGAAACGGCGGTTGGATGCACCTGCCAGCACCGCGCTCGGGGCGCCATGCGGCGTTGCTCCTCCTTGCGGGCAGTAGCCCGCCGCGTCGTCCCCCTTGC
>WOZN01000348.1 GCA_011620245.1 Acidovorax sp. | reverse complement strand
TGGTGCCGCCTTCAGGGCAGGGGGCGCGCAGTGGTGAAAATATACCTTTATTTATCCATAAGATATGTAAGTCATGGACTATCAGAGCCGGACATGAAACGCCAGCATTTTGAGGGAAATTGCTTAAGTTCGGAGCATTGGAGGCATCGGGGGCCTGTATCCTGGTCACGCTGATGTTTGCCTTGCAGGCGCGCGGCCTGCGCAAGGCAAGACACGAGTGAGGTAGCTGTGCCGCGGCGGCGGGGAAGCCACCGCCGCGGCGCTGGAAATGCTTTGATGATCAACCACAGAGAGATCGCACCATGCTGCTGAGCGCTGAACAGGCATCGATCCGCGACGCCGTACGGGACTTTGCCCAGAAGGAGCTGTGGCCCCACGCGGCCCGCTGGGACAAGGAACGCTGCTTCCCCAAAGAGGCCCACCGTGGGCTGGCCGCCCTGGGTGCCTACGGCATCTGCGTGCCGGAGGAGTTCGGCGGCGCCAATCTGGATTACATGACCCTGGCGCTGGTGTTGGAAGAAATCGCCGCCGGCGACGGAGGCACCAGTACTGCGATCTCGGTAACCAACTGTCCGGTCAACGCCATCCTGCTGCGGCATGGCAATGCGCAGCAGAAGCAGCAGTGGCTGACCCCCTTGGCCCAGGGCCAGATGCTGGGTGCCTTCTGCCTGACGGAACCCCAGGTGGGTTCGGATGCCTCCGCGCTGCGGACCACGGCGGTGCGCGTGGGCGATGACTACGTGCTCAACGGTGTCAAGCAGTTCATCACCAGTGGCCAGAACGGCGACGTGGCCATCGTCCTCGCGGTGACCGACAAGGGTGCCGGCAAGAAAGGTATGAGCGCCTTCATCGTGCCCACCCGCACGCCCGGCTATGTCGTGGCGCGCCTGGAAGACAAGCTGGGCCAGCATTCCAGCGACACTGCCGAGATCCATCTGGACAACTGCCGCATCCCCGCCGCGTACCTGCTGGGGCAGGAGGGCGAGGGCTACAGGATCGCCCTGGGCGCGCTGGAGGGCGGGCGCATTGGCATTGGCGCGCAAAGTGTCGGCATGGCCCGCGCTGCCCTGGACGTAGCCATCACCTACGCCAAGGACCGCCAGAGTTTCGGCAGGGCCATCATCCACCACCAGGCCGTGGGCTTCCGCTTGGCCGAATGCGCCACCCAGCTGGAGGCCGCCCGCCAGCTCATCTGGCATGCCGCCGTTTTGCGCGATGCCGGTCGCCCCTGCCTGAAGGAAGCCGCCATGGCCAAGCTGTTTGCCAGCGAATTGGCCGAGAAGGTGTGCAGCGTCGCCCTCCAGACCCTGGGCGGCTACGGCTATGTGAGCGACTTCCCGGTGGAGCGCATCTACCGCGACGTGCGGGTGTGCCAGATCTACGAAGGCACCTCCGATGTCCAGAAGATCCTGATCCAGCGTGCGCTGTCGGCATGAGGAGGATGCGTAATGAGGCCCCCTTGGCACACTCATGTCTGGATGATGGATGCGTTCATCGCCGATTTTCGCGAACAAGTGCGCCGCTGCATCGCGATCGAGCTGGCCACCCGTCTGGACGGTTGGCGTCACCAAGGCTACCGCCCCGGGAGGTCTGGCACGGCTTTGGGGGCAGGGGCTTTCTGCTGCCCGGGATCAACAGCCTAAGGAGCCTGTCGGGCTTTGGCCGGCCGGTCTGCACATCCGCCTGTGCGGTCTCCATTTCCATTTCCGTCGCTTCTTGGCCCATGGAACCACCATGGGCCGGCAAAGCGCCGAAAATCGGTCCTCGCACCGCCGAATGTTCGACTCGACCGCCAAAGCCCGACAGACTCCTGGGGCGGCGCCGGTGCCGGCGCTTCGCTGGCCGGCCAGTTGCTCGTGCAGGACGAGATGGCCCACGCCGACATGCCGGCCGCCACGACCGCGGTGCACCGCATCGGGGGCCATGGCTCATGGCCGACTGCCTCATCGCGCGGCGGGATGCCGATGCCCACATCCAGAAAATCCATGGCGGGGTGACGAGGTCATGAAGCATCCGATTACGAGGTCCCCATGAGTACCGCTGCCGAGTTTGACAAACCTCTGCGCGGGGTGCGCGTGGTGGAGTTCGAGGGCATCGGCCCTGGCCCGCTGGCCGCCATGATGCTGGCGGACTTCGGCGCCGAGGTGATCACACTGGTGCGGCCCGGTCAGTCCGCTGCCATGGACCGCCTGGCCAGCACCGCCCGCAATCCCTTGCGCCGGGGCAAACGCATCGAAGCGGTGGACCTGAAGACCGCCCAGGGGCTGGCCCGCGCCCTGGACCTGATCGCCGACACCGACGCGCTCATCGAGGGCAACCGCCCCGGGGTCATGGAGCGTCTGGGCCTGGGCCCCGAGGCCTGCATGACCCGCAACCCGAAGCTGGTCTACGGCCGCATGACCGGGTGGGGGCAGACGGGACCGTTGGCGCAGTCGGCTGGCCACGACCTCAACTACGTCGCACTCACCGGCTTGCTGTCGCTGGCGAGCCGCGAGGGACAGCCGCCGGTGGTGCCGCCTACCGTGGTCGGTGATGCGGGCGGTGCGCTCGGCCTGGCCTTCGGGATCACCAGTGCCTTGCTGGCGGTGCGCGCGGGCGGGCCAGGACGCGTGGTGGATGCCGCCATCGTCGACATCGTCGCCATGCTGGGCTCGCTCGTGCAATGGATCCGGGCCGGGGGGCAGATCGATGGCGAGGAAGCCAGCCCGTTTCACGATTCGCCGTTCTACGACACCTATGCGTGTGCGGACGGGGGCTTCATTACCCTGGCCGCCATCGAGCCGCAGTTCTACGCGCAGATGCTCGCCCGGCTGGGCC
>WOZN01000222.1:1744-2820 GCA_011620245.1 Acidovorax sp. | reverse complement strand
GCCTACCCCATGAAGGTGTCGCCCGCGCTCATCGAATCGGCGCTGGCCGAGCCCGAGAAGGCCCTGCGCATGGTCAACGTGTTCTCGCGCAGCACGCTGGCGCCGCCCTCGGGTGCGGGCTTCTGGGTGTTTGGCGCGGGCATGGCGCTGGGCCGCAAGGTGCTGCGCAGCAACCCCCAGGTCAACCTGTTCCACCGGGGCTTCGTGGCCTGCGACAGTTATGCCAACGGCGAGCAGGCCATGGCCCAGGTGCAATGCCCGGTGCTGTTTGCACTGGGGGCGCAAGACCAGATGACCGCGCCCAGGGCCGCACAGGGCCTGATCGCCATTGCGCGCAACACGGGCAAGACCGTGCAGGTGGTCAGCCTGCCCGTGGGGCACAACCAGATGACCGAGGCGCCCGACGGCACGCTGATGGCCATCCGGGACTTTCTCGCCCGCTGAATGTCATCGGCGACACCTTGCGGGTGCGGCCCCGCCGCCAGGGCATGGCGGCGCGGCGCACGCAATTTTTCATCCGACAAAACAAGCCAAATAAAACAAGCCAAATAACCCTCTAGCGCTTTACCAGAAAGCGCTGGCAGCTATTATTTTTGTAGCACATCCGACAGATGCAGCTGCGCCAGCCCGGCGCTGTCCCACAGCGGCTCCAGGCTGTCGGCGCGGTCCAGCAGCAGGCGCTGCAGCAGCGGCTCCAGCAGGGTTTTTTCGGGGTCGGCCAGCAGCACATAGCGCGGCTCGGGTTCATCGGCAGCGCTGTGCGCCGGGTCGCTGGTGCGCCCCACCCAGTCGAGCGCCGTCAGGGCGTCGAGCACTGGCGCCAGTTGCAGCACGTCCACGCCCAGCAGTTGCGCGAGCTGGCTGACACGCAGGCCTTTGTGAATATGGTGGCGTGCGCGCTGCAGTTCCTGCAGCACCTCCACCGCCAACTGGAAGGCCCAGCCCGGCACCGTGCCACGCCGCGCCACGCCGGCCAGCAGGCTGGGCAGGTAGGCCGCGACCACCGCCCCCAGCAGCACGATGACCCACGCCACATAGATCCAGACCAGCAAGATGGGCAGCGTGGCAAAGGTGCC
>WOZN01000222.1:0-1644 GCA_011620245.1 Acidovorax sp. | reverse complement strand
GCGCCGCACGCGCCAGATGTTGTTGAGGGTGCGGTCGATGGTCAAAATCAGCGCCAGCGCCGTCGCCAGCAACATGCTGAAACCCGCCACCCCCAGCTGGCTGGCCTGGGCCGCAAACTGCGTCAGGTAGCCCAGCACCTGGCGCGAAATGCTGTCGGGCACCAGGCTGTCCACCAGCCAGCGCTGCAGCGCCCCCTGCAGCTCGCCAAAAATGGGAAACGCCGTGAACACGGCCAGCGCCACGGTCACAAAAGGCACCAGGGCCAGCACGGTGGTGAACGTAAGGCTGCTGGCCGTCAGGCCCAGGCGGTCTTCACGAAACCGCTCGCGCAGCGTCTGTGCGGTGGTCTTCCAGGGAAAATGCGACAACTCGGTCAGCAACGCCTGCAGACGCTGGACCACAGTCTGTGGGGTCAAGGACATGGCCGATATGATCCTAGAAACGGCCACGGACGAAGGGTTTGCTTTGATGACGCTGCATGGATGCTGACTGTTTATGCTGGCTCAAGCGCGCATTGTGGGCCCAACCGCCTGGCTTGTGCGCAGCCCGCGCCGCCCCTTTATTTCGACAACACCCTCCATGAATCCATCCCATCCCACTCCTGGCAATGCCGTTGCCGCCACCCGCTGGCTGGCCGCTGGCAGCCTGCTGGCGCTGATTGCCCTGTGCCTGGCCTGGGAGCTGGTGCTGGCCCCGCTGCGCCCCGGTGGCTCGTGGCTGGCGCTCAAGGCACTGCCGCTGTGCATTCCGCTGGCCGGCATCCTGAAGAACCGCATGTACACCTACCGCTGGGTCAGCCTGGTGATCTGGCTGTATTTCATCGAGGGCGTGGTGCGCGCCTGGGGCGACGCCTCACCGGGCGCATGGCTGGCAGGCGCCGAGGTCGTGCTGTGCGTGGTGCTGTTCACGGCCTGCACGCTGCATGTGCGGCTGCGCCAGCGCAGCGCCCGGGCACAGACACAGGCACAGGCACAGGCCGCAGCAGATACCGCCACCGCGGTTTCGCAGTAACGCGCCACAGGCACCGCCGGCCCTTGCAGTTCCGTTCACCAGCCCCGTTCACCCTTGACCTGAAAGACCACCATGTCCACCCTGATTGGCATCCTGCGGCGCATTGTGGGCGCCACCCATGTCCTGACCGACGGCGATCTCAGCGCCTGGGAGCAGGACTGGCGCCGCCGCGAGCGCGGCAAGGCGCTGGCCGTGGTGCGCCCGGGCAACACCGACGAAGTGGCCGCCGTGGTGCGGGCCTGCGCCGCCGCGGGCACAGCCATCGTGCCGCAGGGCGGCAACACCAGCCTGGCCGTGGGCTCGACGCCCGACATATCGGGCACCCAGGTGGTGCTGAGCCTCATGCGCATGAACGCCGTGCGCGCCATCGACAAGGACAACCTCACCATGACAGTGGAGGCCGGCTGCATCCTGCAGAACGTGCAGGACGCGGCCGGCAAGGCGGGCCTGCTGTTCCCCCTGTCGCTGGCGGCCGAGGGCAGCTGCACCATCGGCGGCAACCTGGGCACCAATGCCGGCGGCACGCAGGTGGTGCGCTACGGCAATGCCCGCGACCTGTGCCTGGGCCTGGAAGTGGTCACGCCTCAGGGTGAGGTATGGAACGGCCTCAAGGGCCTGCGCAAGGACAACAC
>WOZN01000210.1 GCA_011620245.1 Acidovorax sp. | reverse complement strand
GCCGGTGTCCAGCACCTAGCCTGGCTGGCTGGTCCACGAGACGATGTTGCCAATATTTTGCGCATGCTCAACTGCTTTGTGCTGCCTTCACAGTCCGAAGGCACCTCGTGCACGCTGCAGGAGGCCATGGCTTGTGGTCTGCCGATAGTGGCCACAGCGGTGGGAGGGACGCCTGCGTTAGTGGTCGATGAAATGACGGGACTTCTGATCCAGCCCGGTGATGTGGATGGTATGGCTCATGCAATCTGGCGGTACATGTCCCAAGCCCACCTTGCCGACGCACACGCCAGTGCCGCATGTGAACTAGCGGTGGGCACTTTTGGCGTGGACAGCATGATCCGGCAGTACTACGCTCTGTTTGAAGGCGATTGAATTCACTCGATTGACCTGAACCATGCGAATACTGCACGTCCTTGACCACTCGATTCCCCTTCATAGTGGCTACACCTTCCGCACTGCCGCGTTGTTGCGTGAGCAGCGGGCGCTCGGTTGGGAGACGCACCATGTGACGTCTCCGAAACAAGGGCGCATGGACTCTTGCACAGAAGAAGTGGAGGGGCTGAAGTTTTACCGGACCCAGGCCGCACAGGGCATCATGGCGCGCTCACCTTTGGTGAAAGAGTGGCTATTGATGCGCCAGCTTTTCAAGCGCTTGGAGCAGGTTGCTCGGGAGGTGAATCCGGATGTGATTCATGCCCACTCGCCTGTGCTCAACGCACTGCCTGCACTGAAGGTTGGTCGCAAGCTTGGCATACCTGTGGTGTATGAAATTCGCGCATTTTGGGAAGACGCTGCCGTGGATCATGGCAGCACCCATGAAGGCAGTCTGCGCTACCGCCTGACGAGGGCGCTCGAATCCCGTGCGATACGGGAGGCAGCGCATGTGTTCACCATCTGCGAAGGACTGCGGGCCGACATCGTGGCCCGGGGCGTTCCCGTCAGCAAGGTCACCGTGATTCCCAATGCGGTTGACGTGCAAGCATTCCAACTGGCTAGCCCCCCCGAGCCCGCACTGCAGCAACGCTGGGGGCTGGTCGGTCGCACTGTCATTGGCTTCATTGGCTCCTTCTATGCATATGAGGGATTGGATCTTCTGATCGGCGCGATGCCCGCACTTCTCCAAGCCCGGCCCGAAGTGTGTCTTTTGTTGGTGGGGGGCGGGCCGCAAGAGGCAAACCTGAAAGCCCAGGTGGAGGCGCTCAAACTCCAGAGTCATGTGGTGTTCACGGGCCGCGTGCCACACAAGGAGGTCAACCTCTACTACGACCTGATTGATGTGCTGGCGTACCCCAGGCACTCCATGCGACTCACGGAATTGGTTACTCCGCTCAAACCCCTGGAGGCCATGGCGCAAGGCCATGTGTTCGTGGCGTCCGACGTGGGTGGACATCGAGAGCTGGTGGAGCAGAACAAAACCGGCATTCTTTTCAAAGCGGACGATGCCAATGCACTTGTTGCCGCTCTTCTCGATTTGCTGGCGCGAAAAGAAACTTGGCCGACGTTGCGCGCCAACGGGCGGCACTTTGTGGAGTCGGTCAGAAACTGGCGCAACAGTGTGGCCCATTACCAGGCGCCATATGAAATGGTTACGCGGGAGTTCAAAAAATGAAGGTCATGCTTGTGTTTGGCACTCGCCCGGAGGTCATCAAAATGGCGCCGTTGGTCAAAGGTCTGCAGGCCCGCGCTGATGAAGTGGACACGGTAGTGTGTGTCACGGCCCAACACCGTGAAATGCTGGACCAGGCTCTGAGGCTGTTTGAAATCGTTCCTGATCATGATCTCAACATCATGAAGCCGGGGCAGGATTTGTTTGACATCACTGGCCATATCCTGAATGGGCTCAAACCGGTGCTGGTGCAGGAAAAGCCCGACCTGGTGCTGGTGCATGGTGATACCACCACCACGCTGGCTGCCAGCCTGGCTGCCTACTATTCCGGCATTCTGGTCGGTCATGTAGAAGCGGGGCTGCGCACCGGCAATAAGCTGGCGCCATACCCCGAAGAAATGAATCGACGGCTGACGGGTGCCATCGCTGACGTGCACTATGCGCCCACAGGTGTTGCCCAGGCCAATTTGCTGCGCGAAGGGGTTCCGGCGGCGGCCATTCATGTCACGGGGAACACCGTGATTGATGCCCTGCTGGCCGTGGTGCATAAGCTGCGCAATGATGCGCAGGTGCAGAAAAACCTGCAGGAACGTTTTGCTTTTCTGGATCCCACCCGCCGCCTCATTCTTGTTACCGGGCACCGGCGCGAGAATTTTGGCCAAGGGTTTCAAAACATTTGCCAGGCCTTGGCCGATATTGCGTCCGAGCACAGCGACGTTGAGATCCTGTATCCGGTGCACCTCAACCCCAACGTGAGGCAGCCAGTTTCCGAGATTCTGGCGGCCCGCAAGCTTTACAACGTGCACCTGATTGAACCGGTGGATTATTTGCCGTTTGTATACCTCATGGACCGCGCCCACCTCATCATCACTGATTCTGGTGGTGTCCAGGAGGAAGCGCCATCGCTGGGCAAACCGGTTCTTGTCATGCGCGAAACCACCGAACGGCCCGAGGCGGTGGATGCAGGCACCGTGCGCTTGGTCGGCACGTCGCGTGAAAAGATTGTGGGCGAAACCCGTCGTTTGTTGACCGATGAAGCCGACTACACAAAGATGTCCAGGGCGCACAACCCTTATGGCGACGGCAAGGCAGTACAACGCATCGTTGATTCGATTCTGAGCATCAAAGGAAGCTTGTAATGGCGCGCGAATTACAAAAAATCGTAGTGATGGGGTTGGGCTATATCGGCTTGCCTACGGCCTCCATGCTGGCCACGAAAGGCCACACAGT
>WOZN01000114.1 GCA_011620245.1 Acidovorax sp. | reverse complement strand
CTTGACTTCGGTCACCGTGATGCCTTGCACCCCGATGTCGGAGAGGGCTTCGCGCGCTTCGTCGAGCTTGAAGGGTTTGATGATGGCTGTCACCATTTTCATTTGGGGTTCCTCCGATAGACGGCACCGCAGGGGTGCCTGTCGTTGGTTACAGGGTTTTGGTGAGCGTGGCGATCACGCGGGCTTTGTTGACAGAACCGAAATAATCTTTCTTGTTGGCGCCCACGATAGCAGCGCCAAATGTCAGGCCATCGCCAAAGTCGTAGGCGCCACCAACGCTGTAATCCGTGTAGTTGGGCACGCCCGTGTCCTTGATGTCGCTGGAAAAGCGGGTGAAGCCCACCGAGGCCTTCATCGTCACCTTGGGCAGCACTTCCTGCGCCACCGCGACGTTCAGGTAGCCCGTGTTGCGGCCCCTGAGGCCCGAGCCGGACTTGGCACCCGCCCAGCCGAAATAGTCCTTGGACACCGTGTGCGAATATTTGGCGACAAGCGGGCCGAAGGTGGCGGCGCCATAGAGCTCGACGGTATTGCCGTGGGTGTTGCCGGGATACAGATAGGCCAGAGCACCCACATCCAGGTCCACCTCGCCGGCCTTGAATTTGTAGCCGCCATAAAGATCTGTTTCCAGCGAGTTGTCCGGCAGCCAGTTCACACTGGAGTTCCAGTTGCCGACATACCAGCCGGTATCACCGAAGGCATAGTCAAAACCACCCTGCACTGCGGGCTTGAAAGCGTCCGCCTTGCCGGTGTCCTGGTCCTGGCCCCGGAATTTGTAGTTGGTGGTCAGGCTGACATTGCCGGTGAGCTGGGCGCTGGCCAGCAATGGCAGGGCCGCAGCAACGGCGACGCTCAGAAGCTTGATGGATGCGCGGGTCATGTTTCCTCCGGTTGGACAATGATTAGGGTGATTAGGGACAGTCCTGTTAAGCATGGTCCGTGCCATATCGTGAATCACCGTGGTGGCAAGCCCCGCACTTAGACCGTGAACACGTTCTTAGAACATGTTCACGGTCTCGCAGCGTGCATTCGCCCTTACATTGGTGGATGCGCTGCGCCATCGCACACCACTGGTGCGCAGCGGGGCTGACGGGTGACAAACACCCACATACCGCACCTATCTGGGGAGAAACTGCTCATGAGTCTTGCTTTGGTGCAAAGTCGCGCGCTTGTGGGGCTGCAAGCGCCATCCGTCACCGTCGAGGTGCACTTGGCCAACGGGCTTCCCAGCTTTACCTTGGTCGGTCTGGCCGATGTCGAGGTCAAGGAGGCGCGCGAACGCGTGCGCTCGGCGCTGCAGAACGCAGGGCTGGAGTTTCCCCACAACAAGCGCATCACCGTGAACCTGGCGCCCGCCGATCTGCCCAAGGATTCAGGCCGCTTTGACCTGCCCATTGCCTTGGGGCTGCTGGCCGCCAGCGGGCAGATCGACGCCAGCCGCCTGGCCGGCCATGAATTCGCCGGCGAACTGTCGCTGTCCGGCCAGTTGCGCCCCGTGCGCGGCGCGCTGGCCACTAGCTTGGCGCTGCGGGCCCACCAGGTGGCGGTGCGGCTGGTGCTGCCGCCCGGCAGCGCGGAAGAAGCCGCCCTGGTGCCCGACGCACAGGTGTACCGCGCCCGCCACCTGCTGGATGTCGTGCGGCAGTTCCTGCCGGCAGGCAGCCAGGAATCCATCGACGACGCCGGCGCCCCGGACGACGGCTGGTGCCTGCTGCACCCCGCGCCGCTGGCCACACAGGTTGTCTATGCCGATCTGTCAGATGTCAAGGGCCAGGCGGCATCCAAGCGGGCACTTGAAATCGCCGCCGCCGGCGGGCACAGCCTGCTGATGATGGGGCCGCCCGGCTCCGGCAAATCCATGCTGGCCCAGCGCTTTGCCGGGCTGCTGCCGGCCATGACGATGCAAGAGGCCCTGGAGAGCGCAGCCGTGGCCAGCCTGGCCGGGCGCTTCACCCCCGCACGCTGGGCGCAGCGGCCCACCTGCCAGCCCCACCATACGGCATCGGCCGTGGCGCTGGTGGGCGGGGGATCGCCGCCGCAGCCCGGAGAAATATCGCTGGCCCACCATGGGGTGCTGTTTCTCGATGAGATACCGGAATTTCCCCGCGCCGCCCTGGAGGCGCTGCGCGAGCCCCTGGAAACCGGGCGCGTCACCATTGCACGGGCCGCGCGGCGTGCGGAGTTTCCGGCCAGCTTTCAATTGGTGGCGGCCATGAACCCGTGCCCCTGCGGTTTTCTGGGCTCGGCCCAGCGCGCCTGCCGCTGCACGCCCGACCAGGTGGCGCGCTACCAGGGCAAGCTCAGCGGCCCCCTGCTCGATCGCATCGACCTGCATGTGGAAGTGCCCGCCCTGCCCGCCAACGATCTGCTGAACGCGCCGCCGGGTGAGGCCAGCGCCGCCGTGCGCGAGCGCGTGGCCCGCGCCCGCCTGGTGGCCATGGCCCGCCAGGGAAAAGCCAACCAGGCGCTGCAGGGCCAGGAAATCGACACCCACATCGCGCTGGAGCCCGCCGCCACGCAGTTTTTGCAGACCGCGGCAGCGCGCCTGGGCTGGTCGGCCCGCAGCACGCACCGCACGCTGAAGGTGGCGCGCACCATCGCCGACCTGGCGGGCGCCGCCAGCACCCAGGTGGTGCATGTGGCCGAGGCCGTGCAATACCGGCGCGTGCTGCGCGGGCCTGCGGCCTGAATCTTTTCCGCCAAGCTTTTGCTGCATTCTTGCTTGATCAGCAACTTGTCTCAGATATCTCGCCCCATCCGTTCGGGCTGAGCCCTTCGACCCTTCGACCCTTCGACCCTTCGACCCTTCGACAGGCTCAGGACAGGCCAAGCTCAGGGCGAA
>WOZN01000310.1 GCA_011620245.1 Acidovorax sp. | reverse complement strand
ATGACCGGCAGCCACATCGACACCCAGCCCACCGGCGGCAAGTTCGACGGCAACTACGGCGTGCTGGCGGGCCTGGAGGTGGTGCGCACCCTCAACGACCACGGCATCCAGACCGAAGCACCGATCGAGGTGGCGTTCTGGACCAACGAGGAAGGCTCGCGCTTCGTGCCGGTGATGATGGGCTCGGGCGTGTTTGCCAAGGCCTTCACACTGGAGCACGCCTACGCCGCCACCGACACCGAGGGCAAAAGCGTCCGGGACGAACTCGCGCGCATCGGCTACATCGGCGAGCAGGAGCCGGGCGACCACCCCATCGGCGCGTATTTCGAAACACATATCGAACAGGGGCCGGTGCTTGAAGACAACGACACCACCATCGGCGTGGTGCAGGGCGTGCTGGGCATCCGCTGGTTTGACTGCACCGTGACCGGCATGGAAGCCCACGCCGGCCCTACCCCGATGGCGCTGCGCAAGGACGCACTGCAGGTCGCCACGCACCTGATGCAGGAGGTGGTGGCCAGCGCATTGCGCCACCCGCCGCACGGGCGCGGCACCGTGGGCATGGTGCAGGTGTTTCCGAACAGCCGCAACGTGATTCCGGGGCGCGTGAAGTTCAGCATCGACCTGCGCAACAGCACCGACGCGCTGGTGGACCAGATGGCCGACGAGGTCAAGGCCTTTGCCGCCCGGCTGGCGCAGGACAGTGGCCTGGGCATCCAGATCGATCTGGTGTCGAGCTACCCGGCCCAGCTGTTTCACCCCGACTGCGTGGACGCCGTGGGCCGCGCCGCGCAGAAGCTGGGCTACTCGCACATGCCGACCGTCTCCGGCGCCGGGCATGACGCGGTGTATATGGCGCAACTGGCCCCTGCCGGCATGATCTTCATCCCCTGCAAGGACGGCATCAGCCACAACGAGATCGAGGACGCCCAGCCCGCCCACATCAGCGCCGGCTGCAACGTGCTGCTGCACGCCATGCTGGAGCGCGCCGGCACGTGATGGACCGCAATTTTTGAATCAGATTGGCCACCTCCCAGCGTGAAATGGTCATGGCTTGCTATTTTTCTTGTAGTGTTTTTACCTGGAGAAACCATGTCGATGAAACTTCTGAACCGCCGTCAGGCCGTGGCCCTGGCCGGCGTGCAGGTCGGGGCCGACAGCATGGGCCGCGCCCTGGGCGTGCCCACCTACATCGCCGACGTGATCGTCGCCACCTCGCTGGTCGCGGTGCTGGTGGCCTCCCTGCTGGCCCAGTACCGAGTTGGATGATGACCCCCACGCTATTCACTTCGTGTAATACGCTGCCCCCCGAGGGGGCCGCAGCCCCCTTGGGGCGGCCCGGCGGAGACTGACCGATGACCCCCACGCTATTCACTTCGTGTAATACGCTGCCCCCCGAGGGGGCCGCAGCCCCCTTGGGGCGGCCCGGCGGAGACTGACATGCTCGATCTGCTGATCCACAACGCCACCCTCCCCGACGGCCGCACCGGCATGGGCATTGCCGTGTTGGACGGTGTCATCACCGAAGTCACCGCCGGCCTGGGCCCCGCGCAGGCCCCGGCCCATGACACGCTGGACGCCGAAGGCCAGCTGCTGACCCCACCCTTTGTCGACGCGCACTTCCACATGGACGCCACGCTGAGCTACGGCCTGCCACGGGTCAACGCCAGCGGCACGCTGCTCGAAGGCATCGCGCTGTGGGGTGAACTCAAACCCCTGCTGACGCAGCAGGCACTGGTCGAGCGCGCGCTGGCCTACTGCGACTGGGCCGTGGCCAAGGGCCTGCTGGCCATCCGCACCCATGTGGACGTGTGCGATGCGCGCCTGCTGGCGGTGGACGCATTGCTGGAAGTCAAGCGCCGCGTGGCGCCCTACATCGACCTGCAGCTCGTCGCCTTCCCGCAGGACGGCGTGCTGCGCGCGCCCGGCGCCCTGGACAACCTGAAACGCGCACTCGACAAGGGCGTGGACGTGGTCGGCGGCATTCCGCATTTCGAGCGCACCATGGCGCACGGCGCCGAGAGCGTGAAGCTGCTGTGTGAACTGGCCGCCGCGCGCGGCCTGCTGGTGGACATGCACTGCGACGAGTCCGACGACCCGCTGTCCCGCCATGTCGAAACCCTGGCCTTCGAGACCCAGCGCCTGGGATTGATAGGCCGCGTGACGGGCTCGCACCTGACCTCCATGCACAGCATGGACAACTACTTTGTTTCCAAGCTGCTGGCGCTGATGGCCGAGGCGCAGCTCAACGTGGTGGCCAACCCGCTGATCAACATCACCTTGCAGGGCCGCCATGACAGCTACCCCAAGCGCCGCGGCATGACCCGCGTGCCCGAGCAGCTCGCAGCCGGCCTGACCGTGGCCTTTGGCCATGACTGCGTGATGGACCCGTGGTACAGCCTGGGCAGCGGCGACATGCTGGAAGTGGCCCACATGGGCCTGCACGTGGCGCAGATGACCAGCCAGGCCGCCATGCGCCAGTGCTTTGACGCCGTGACCGTCAACCCCGCGCGCATCCTGGGCTTGCCGCATTACGGCATCGAAGCCGGCTGCGACGCCAGCTTCGTGCTGCTGCAGGCCCGCGACCCCATCGAGGCCCTGCGCCTGCGCGCGCACCGACTCAAGGTGTATCGCAAAGGCCGCCTGCTGGCCGACAGCCCAAAAGTCAGCACCCGCCTGCACCTGGCCGGTCGCGGCGAAAACGTGAGCTTCCAGCCGGATTGAGCGCCGGGGTGCCGGCGGACAGCTGCCCGCCCCGCAAGGAGCGGACAGCGTGAGGGAAGCCCATTACTTCTAGGAGGCTGTCGGACTTGGAGCGTCGATCAGCGAAAACCGAAGGTTTCGCCA
>WOZN01000139.1 GCA_011620245.1 Acidovorax sp. | reverse complement strand
CCACAACGGTACATGCCTTTGTGGCAGACGGCTTGCCTGGGCCTGTTTTGCGTAAGTCATGGCACAGTCTGTCGACAGATCAGAACACTGGATTATGCGGCCCCAGAAAGCGCAAAGCAGCATCATGAGAAGGCATGCCGTGGATACGCCGCAGCCGGCACGGCTGGAGCCACTGCGCTATCGGTCAGTCACGATGACCATGCCGACCCCAGCCGCCGCGCCCGCCATCGTTGCCGCGCCAGTGGCCGTGCCCGCCGTCGTTGCCGCGCCAGTGGCCGTGCCCGCCGCCACGGTAATAGCCACCATACACAGGCGCGCCTACCATGACCGCAGGAGCGTAATACACAGGCCGGGGCGGTGCGTAATACACCGGAGGCGGCGGCTGGTAATAAATGGGCTGTGGCGCCACATACACCGGCGCGGGAGCCACGTAAACGGGATAGCCACCATTGCTGGCACCCAACGCCACGCCTGGCGAATTCACGCCCACCGACCAATACACGTCACGCGCTTGTGCAGTGCCAGCGCCCGCAAGCAGGGCCAGCGCCACACCGGCAACAGCGGCCATGGCATGGATAGAACGGGTTTTCGTCATGGAAATCTCCTTGGGGGACAAAGGCAGCCAACCTGCTGGACATGCCTCACAGACATGACTTACGCAAAACAGGCCCAAACAGACCACATGCCACCTGCCACAAAGGCAAGTACCGTTGTGGCGCCCTTATTTGCGTAAGTCCTAATGGATAGATAACGCACCAGGCAGCCAAAAGGATGGCATGAAACGGGCCCGATATTGTTTCCGGACGTACACCCCCTCATCTGCGCACGCGCATAACTTCACGAAACCGCCCCCTAAAATGGGCCCATGAGCACCCCCACCCCTGCCAACACCGCTGTCCCCGAAACCGTCAAACCCAGCAACTTCCTGCGCCAGATCATCGAGCACGACCTCGAAAAAGGCACCTACGCCAGCCGCCGCTGGGCCGGCAGCCCCGGCGACGCAGCCCACCACGCGGCAGGCCAGCCCGACCCGGCCAAGATCCGCACCCGCTTCCCGCCCGAGCCCAATGGCTACCTGCACATTGGCCACGCCAAAAGCATCTGCATCAACTTCGGCCTGGCGCGCGACTATGGTGGCGTGTGCCACCTGCGCTTTGACGACACCAACCCCGAAAAAGAAGACACCGAATACGTCAACAGCATCAAGGACGCGGTGCAGTGGCTGGGCTTCGGCTGGATCAACGGCGGCGAAAGCAACCTCTACCAGGCCAGCGACTATTTTGACTTCATGTACCGCGCGGCGGAATATCTGATCGAGGCCGGCCACGCCTATGTGGACGAGCAAACCGCCGAGCAGATGCGCATCAACCGCGGCGACTTTGGCAAGCCCGGCGTGGACAGCCCCTTTCGCACCCGCACACCGGCCGAAAACCTGGCCCGCTTTCGCGAAATGCGCAACGGTCTGCACGAAGACGGCTCCATGGTGCTGCGCGCCAGGATCGATATGGCCAGCCCCAACATCAACATGCGCGACCCGGCCATCTACCGCATTCGCCGCGCCACGCACCACAACACGGGCGACACCTGGTGCATCTACCCCATGTACACCTATGCGCATCCCATCGAGGACGCGCTGGAGCAGATCACCCACAGCCTGTGCACACTGGAGTTTGAAGACCAGCGCCCGTTTTACGACTGGCTGCTCGAGCGCCTGATCGAAGGCGGCCTGCTGGCCAGCCCGCCCCCCCGCCAGTACGAATTTGCGCGCCTGAACCTCACCTACGTCATCACCAGCAAACGCAAGCTGGCCCAGCTGGTGTACGACCACAAAGTCAGCGGCTGGGACGACCCACGCATGCCCACCATCGTGGGCCTGCGCCGCCGTGGCTACACCCCCGCCTCCATCCAGACCTTTGTCGAGCGCATTGGCGTAACCAAAAGCGACAGCTGGATCGACTACAGCACTCTGGAAGGCTGCCTGCGCGAAGACCTGGAACTCAAGGCCCACCGTGGCATGGCAGTGCTCAACCCCGTCAAGCTGGTGCTGACCAACTGGGACGCAGTGATGGGCGCCGGCCACCTGGAGCCCTGCAGCCTGCCCGCCCTGCCCCACCACAACCATGAAGCGACACAAGGCGCCGCGGAAGGCGTCGAAATCCCCGTGCGCCATTTCACCATCGGCAAGGAATTGTGGATCGAGCGCGAAGACTTTGAAGAAATGCCCCCCAAAGGCTACAAGCGTTTGTTCCCCGGTAACAAGGTGCGCCTGAAGGGCGGCTATGTGATCGAATGCACCGGCTGCACAAAAGATGCGGGTGGAAACATCACCGAAGTGCTGGCCACCGTGGTGCCCGGCACCAAAAGCGGCACCCCCGGCGCCGACAGCGTCAAGGTGAAAGCCGCCATCACCTGGGTGGCCGTGGCCGACGGCGTGAGCGCTGAAGTGCGCATGTACGACCGCCTGTTCCTCGATGCCCACCCCGACGCGGGCGGCAAAGACTTCATCGAAAGCCTGAACCCCAACAGCCTGAAGGTGGTGACGGCCATCGTGGAGCCGTCACTGGCGAATGCGAAGCCGGATGACAAGTTCCAGTTTGAGCGGCACGGGTATTTTGTGGCAGACCGGGTGGATCACGCGGCGGGGAAGCCGGTGTTTAACCTGGCAGTGGGGTTGAAGGATAGCTGGGGGAAATAAAAAAAGGGCCAAGCATCAATAAAACCACAAGGGATGAGTAAGTAATCCTACGCAACCGTTGTGGTTTTCCTGATTGACGCGATAACTGGTGCGCCGTGACCGACACTGCCCCCACACCAGCGCGCTCATCGTGCGACGTCGTTGACACATCTCAGGCAGATGC
>WOZN01000363.1 GCA_011620245.1 Acidovorax sp. | reverse complement strand
AGCAAATCGCCGATCACAGCAGCCCGGACGGAAATGTGACGGAGACTGGCTGGAATCGATCCGAAAGAGACGTCGTTGAACTTCTTCTTGTAGTCCACCACGATCTGGTTCAGAGGGCCCTCGAAAAGGTTCATGTGGGCGCAAGCTGCCATGTACACATGGCCGGCGGCGCCCATGGCAGTGGGGCGGCCGGTGACGGCGCCGTAGCATGTGTAAAAGTTGACATGGTTCAGGCCCGCATCGCTGGCGGCCTTGATGGGCGCGCCAGGTCGGAACCACAGTTGCCGGTGACCACGCTGTCGGCGCCCGGGGCCACGGATGCAGAGCCCGCAAAGCGCCACATCCGCCCGGAATCAAAGGCCGGGGAGCCGGTAATCCTTGAGCTGTTCGCGCAGCCTGGCCTTGAGCATCTTGCCCGTGGCGCCGATGGGAATGGACTCGACAAACACCACGTCATCGGGAATCTGCCATTTGGCGGTCTTGCCTTCGTAGAAGGCCAGCAGCTCCTCGCGGCCCAATTCGGCGCCGGGCTTGAGGGCCACCGCAATGATCGGGCGTTCATCCCATTTGGGGTGCGGCATGCCGATGCAGGCCGCCATGGCTACGGCCGGATGCGCCATGGCGATGTTCTCGATGTCGATGGAGCTGATCCACTCGCCGCCGGACTTGATGACGTCCTTGCTGCGGTCGGTGATCTGCATATAGCCGTCCGCGTCGATCGTTGCCACGTCCCCCGTGGGGAACCAGCCGCGCCCCTGTGCGTCAACGATCAAGGGGCTTGCGCCTTCGTTCTTGTAGTAATCGGCCACGATCCATGGCCCTTTCACCAGCAGGTCACCATAGGTCTTGCCGTCCCAGGGCAGCTCGGCACCGGCGCCGTCCACGATCTTCATGTCCACGCCATAGATGGCGCGCCCCTGCTTTTGCATGATCTTCATCTGCTCGTCGCGCGGCAAGGCCAGGTGCTTTTTCTTGAGCGTGCACACCGTGCCCAGCGGGCTCATCTCGGTCATCCCCCAGGCGTGCAGCACCGAAACGCCAAATTCATCCTGAAAGGCATGGATCATGGCTGGCGGGCATGCCGAGCCGCCGATCACCGTGCGCTTGAGGGTGCTGAACTTCAGGCCGCCTGTCTTGACGTGGTTCAGCAACATCTGCCAGACCGTGGGCACGCCGGCGGCAAAGGTCACCTCTTCCGACTCGATCAGCTCATACACCGACTTGCCATCGAGCGCCGGCCCCGGCAACACCAGCTTGCAGCCGGTGAGTGGTGCCGAATATGGAAGGCCCCAGGCATTGACGTGGAACATCGGCACCACGGGCAACACAGAGTCGCGCGCCGACAGATTCATCACATCGGGCAACGCTGCGGCATAGGCATGCAGCGTTGTCGAGCGATGGCTGTAGAGCGCCGCCTTGGGGTGGCCGGTGGTGCCGCTGGTGTAGCACATGCTGGATGCCGAGTTTTCGTCGAACACGGGCCAGGCGTAGTCGCTGGATACGCCGCCGATCCATGCCTCGTAGCTCACCAGGCCCGGAATGCCCGAGTCGGCAGGCAGCTTGTCGGCATCGCACAGGGCCACCCATTTCTTCACTGTGGGGCAGCGCGCATGCACGGCCTGAACCAGCGGCAGGAAGCTGGTGTCAAAGCACAGCACCTGGTCTTCGGCATGGTTGACGATCCAGGCGATCTGGTCGGGATGCAGGCGCGGGTTGACGGTGTGCAGCACCCGGCCCGATCCACTCACGCCAAAGTACATCTCCATGTGGCGGTAGCCGTTCCACGCCAGCGTGGCCACGCGGTCGCTGAACTGCAGCCCCATGCCGTCCAGCACATTTGCCAGTTGCCTGGCACGCCGTGCAAGGTCGCGGTAGGTGTAGCGATGGATGTCCCCCTCGACTCGGCGGGAAACAATTTCTGCATCGCCGTGATGCCGTTCGGCAAACTCGATCAGCGACGAAATCAGCAGTGGTTGGCTCTGCATCAGGCCCAGCATGTGCGCTCCTTGAATGTCATGTTGATTGGAATCCTTATCCTGCCGTGGCGAGAGCGCGCAAACGGCCTCGCTGCGCGGCGCTGTGACCGATCGCCTGCCAGCACGGCACCCGCTGCAAACCCGCACGGATTTGAGACGCCGCGCGCCCCGCAGCCAGGGACACAGTTTGCAGCGCTTCCCCTTCCACGCCCGCAAGTGTCGCACGCCTGACAGATGGCAGATGGCAGATGGCAGATGGCAGATGGCAGATGGCAGATGGCGAGGGTTTTCCCGCCCCTGGTGGGCTCCCCTGCTTTCAGAACGTGTTCACAGGCGGCGCTTCGGGCCTACGCGGGTGCTGGCGGACGATTTGCGGTCATTTTGGCCCCTGCTTGGGCGGCAATGGCAGGGCTATTGCCTTCTCACCATTGCCCCAACTGCCTCGCAACTCGCCACGCCACCCCCCTCGCGTCCTAACCCGGATATTTCACCGTATCCCGCCCAGAAACGAGGACAGTATTGCCCTTGTGTGCTCGACAATCGAGGTATCGAATCTTGGTCCAACAAGCGGGCAATGCCGAAGCCAAACTGTACCGAAGAAGTTGACGTTGGGACCATCGAGTTCGGCCGTCTTGGCCGCCGTGCGCCACAAGGCCCAGCGTCGGCGCATCAAGACCGTGATGCAGGAGATGGTCTACAAGGCCGCGCGGCTCATTCGCCATGCGGGCCGCTGGGTGCTCGGTCTGGGCGAGCACGATCCGGGCTACGCGGCCTTTGCGCGCCATTACGCCCAACTGCGGGCGACATAGACGGGCGACATGGCGCAGCGCGGTGCCCTGACCAGCGACTGCGAACCATCCCGGCAACACCAGCCACCCCGTGCA
>WOZN01000422.1 GCA_011620245.1 Acidovorax sp. | reverse complement strand
TGCATCCCAAATCCGGCCGTCAAAATGCACAACTTATTACTTTACGAGCCCTTACCGCAGGCTTGCGTCACCGCTTCTGGATGGACTGGTGGGAGAAGAGCGCTGCTCCGGCGACGGGGTAGTGCTGGTTTCCAAGGGGAAAACCGGGTCGCTGGTCGCAGTGATCCGGTTTTTTTCCATGACTTACGCAAACATGCCCAGGCAAGCCGCCTGCCACAAAGGCATGTACCGTTGTGGCATCCTTATTTGCGTAAGCGAAGCTCCTATTCTTGTCTGCCAGCACAGGCGTGATTGCGCAGCTGCAGGTGCCGGGTGGGCGGGCGATCGTTGGCCTGGTTCCTGCATGAGGCTTCGGCTGGCTGCATTGGCGATTTTTGGGCGTTGTGCGTTCGAAAACCATTGTTGGTTGCCAGAAACTTCCCTGTTAGCATGGTCTGCCATTCTTCGCTTTTCCGATGCTTGCATTTATTTTGCACCGCCTGATTCAGGCGGTCATGGTGATGGTCACCGTGGCCTTCATTGCTTTCATGCTGTTCCAGTATGTGGGCGACCCGGTGGTGTTTCTGCTGGGGCAGGACGCAACCCCCGAGCAGATCCGCAGCTTGCGTGCCGACCTGGGGCTCGACAAACCCTTTTTCGTGCAGTTCTGGCATTTTCTGGTGAATGCCGCGCAGGGCGAGTTTGGCCTGAGCCTGCGCCAGGGCGCCAAGGTGTCGCGCCTGATGGCCGAGCGCTTTCCGGCCACGCTGGAGCTGGCCCTGGTGGCTGCGGCGCTGGCCCTGCTGGTGGGGGTGCCCATGGGGGTGTATGCGGCGCTCAAGCGCGGCACCTTCATCAGTCAGGTCTTCATGACCTTGTCGCTGCTGGGTGTGTCGCTGCCCACCTTTCTGATCGGCATTTTGCTGATTCTTGTGTTTGCCGTGGTGCTGGGCTGGTTCCCCAGCTTTGGCCGCGGCGAGGTGGTGCAGATCGGGTGGTGGACTTCGGGACTGCTCACGGCCAAGGGCTGGCACCACATCACGCTGCCGGCCATCACGCTGGCGATTTTTCAGCTCACGCTCATCATGCGCCTGGTGCGCGCCGAGATGCTGGAGGTGCTGCGCACCGACTACATCAAGTTTGCGCGTGCGCGGGGCCTGTCCAGCCGGGCCATCCATTTTGGCCATGCGCTCAAGAACACGCTGGTGCCGGTGATGACGATCACCGGGCTGCAACTGGGCGGGCTGATTGCCTTTGCCATCATCACCGAGACGGTGTTCCAGTGGCCGGGCATGGGGCTGCTGTTCATCCAGGCCGTGACGTTTGCCGACATTCCGGTGATGGCCGCCTACCTGTGCCTGATTGCGCTGATTTTTGTGGTGATCAACCTGGTGGTTGATCTGCTGTATTTCGTGGTCGATCCGCGCCTGCGCGTGGGCCAGGCCGGAGGGCATTGATGGACAACCCACGATGGAAAGCCGGGGGGCGCGCCTTTGCCCATATTGCGCAGTTCCACCCCGAACTGATCGCGCTGCGGCGCGATCTGCACGCCCACCCCGAGCTGGGTTTCGAAGAGCTGTACACGGGCCGGCGCGTGAAGGAGGCCCTGCAACTGTGCGGCGTGGACGAAATCCACGAAGGCATCGGGCGCACGGGCCTGGTGGCCGTGGTGCGGGGCCGCAGCCAATCGAGCGGCGCCATGGTGGGCCTGCGCGCCGACATGGACGCGCTGCCCATCACCGAGCAAAACGAATTTTCCTGGAAATCCTGCAAGCAGGGGCTCATGCATGGCTGCGGCCACGACGGCCACACCGCCATGCTGGTGGGGGCCGCCCGCTATCTGGCCGAAACCCGCAACTTTGACGGCACCGCCGTGCTGATCTTCCAGCCCGGTGAAGAGGGTTTTGCCGGCGCCCGCGTCATGATGGAAGACGGCTTGTTCGACCGGTTTCCGGTGCAATCCATTTTTGCCATGCACAACTGGCCCGCCATGAAACCGGGCACCGTGGGCGTCAACCCAGGGGTCATGATGGCTGCGGCAGACCGCATCACCATCGAGATCACCGGGCGCGGCGGCCACGGCGCGCATGCCTACCAGACGGTGGATGTGGTGCTGGTGGCGGCGCACATCATCACCGCGGTGCAGAGCATCGTGGCGCGCAACGTGCGGCCCATTGACAGCGCGGTGGTCAGCCTGTGCGCCATCCGGGCGGGGGATCTGGGCGCTTTCAGCGTGTTGCCGGGCACCGCCACCCTGGTGGGCACGGTGCGCACCTTCGATCCGGCGGTGCAGGCGATGGTGGAGCAGCGCCTGAAAGAGCTTTGCAGCGCCATCGCCCTGGGGTTTGGCGCCACGGCCACGCTGCATTACGAGCGCATGTACCCCGCCACCATCAACACCGAAAGCGAGGCCATGTTCGCCGCGGACGTGGCCGAGTCGCTGGTGGGCGCCGGCCATGTGGTGCGGGACCTGGAGCCCAGCATGGGCGCGGAGGACTTTGCGTTCATGCTGCAGACCAGGCCTGGCGCCTACCTGCGCCTGGGGCAGGGGCAGGGCGCCAGTGGCAGTGCGCTGCACAACAGCCGCTACGACTTCAATGACGATGTGTTGCCGCTGGGGTCGGCGCTGCATGCCAGCCTGATCGAGCAGGCCATGCCCCTGCCGACGCCCTGATCCCCTCGCGTTCCGGTTGAAAGCCTGATTTCTTGTTCCAGTCCATCCACAGGAGATTTGCATGAAATTTCAGAGAAAATCGGCATTGGCCCTTGTACTGTCTGCGCTTGCAGCTACTGGTTTGGTAGCAAATGCCCAGACGATACGGATCGCCAACCAGGGTGATGCGCTCTCCATGGACCCGCATTCGCTCAACGAATCGTTGCAGCTGAGCACGACGGGCAACGTCTATGAGCCGCTGGTGGGGCGCAACAAGGACTTGAGCCTGGCGCCCGCGCTGGCCACGGCGTGGAAGCAGACCGCGCCCACCGTGTGGCAGTTCGAGTTGCGCCGGGGGGTGCAATTCCATGACGGAACCCCGTTCACCGCGGACGATGTGCTGTTCAGCTTTGCGCGCACCCAGGCCGATGGTTCCGACATGAAGAGCTACACCAACGAATTCAAGGAAATGCGCAAGATCAACGATTTTCTGGTGGAGATCGAAACCAAGACGCCTTTCCCCATACTTGCGGACGTGATCTCGCAAGTGGCCATCATGAGCAAGAAATGGTGCGAGGCCAACAAGGCCGTCGCACCGGTGGACCGCCGCAAGGGCATCGAGAACGCCGCGTCGTTCCGGGCCAATGGCACGGGGCCTTTCCGCCTGCGCGAGCGCCAGCCCGGCGTGCGCACGGTGTTCACGCGCAATGGTTCTTACTGGGGCAAGATCGAGGGCAATGCGGCCGAAGTCATCTTCACGCCCATCGGCAACGACGCCACCCGCGTGGCGGCCCTGCTTTCGGGCGAGGTGGACGTGATGGAGCCCGTGCCGGTGCAGGACATCGAGCGCGTGAACAACGGCACCAACACCCGCGCCATCACCGGCCCCGAGTTGCGCACCATCTTCCTGGGCATGGACCAAAAGCGCGACGAGCTGCTGTATTCGAGCGTGAAGGGCAAGAACCCGTTCAAGGACAGGCGCGTGCGCCAGGCCTTCTACCAGGCCATCGACATCGAAGGCATCAAAAAGACGGTGATGCGTGGCGCGTCCAACCCCACCGCGCTGATGGTGGGCCCGGGCATCAACGGCTTCCAGCCCGAAGCCAGGCGCCTGCCCTATGACGTGGAAGCCGCCAGGAAGCTCATGGCCGAGGCCGGCTATGCCAGTGGCTTCGAGGTGTCGATGAACTGCCCCAACGACCGTTATGTGAACGACAGCCGCATCTGCCAGGCCGTGGCGGCCAACCTGGCGCGCATCAACGTCAAGATCAACCTGCAGGCCGAGACCAAGGGCACCTATTTCCCCAAGATTTTGCGCCGCGACACCAGCTTTTACATGCTGGGCTGGACGCCCTCGACCTACGACGCCCACAACGCGCTCAATGCCCTGATGGCCTGCCCGGACAACAAGGGCGCCGGCCAGTACAACCTGGGCTCTTATTGCAACCCCAAGGTGGACGAGCTGACCAAAAAAATCCAGGCCGAGACCGACAAGGCCAGGCGCAACGCCATGATCAAGGAAGCGTTTGACCTGCATTCCGCCGACGTGGGGCACCTGCCCCTGCACCAGCAGGCCCTGGCCTGGGGCGTGAGCAAAAACGTCAAGCTGGTGCAGATGGCGGACAACTACATGCCCTTCAAGTGGATGAGCAAGAACTGATCTGCCACCCGCCACCGTCGCCCTCGTCCCCGTCGTCCCCATCTTTCCCGCGGGCAGCAAGGCAGGGCCGCGTGGCGCGCCGGGCCTTGCTGCCTGTTTCTGGTTTGCTCCAATGAAAAACCCCCTTGCGCGCTGGCTTGACAGCGATGTTGGCTACAGCTTTCGCACATCGCCCATGGCCATGCTGGCGGCTGCCATTGCCGTGGTATGCGTTTTCTGCGCGCTGTTTGCGGGCTGGGTGGCGCCGCACAACCCCTTCGATCTGGCCACGCTGGAGCTCGGCGATGCGCGGCTGCCGCCGGCATGGAGCGCCGAGGGCTCGCGCAAATACCTGCTGGGCACCGATGACCAGGGGCGCGACATTCTCTCGGCCCTGATCTACGGGGCCCGCATCTCGCTGGTGGTGGGGCTGGCCTCGGTGCTGCTGTCGGTGGTGGTGGGCGTGGCGCTGGGTTTGCTGGCCGGTTTTCGGGGCGGCTGGATTGACGCCGTGCTGATGCGCCTGTGTGACGTGATGCTGTCGTTTCCTGCCATTTTGGTGGCCTTGCTGATCGCGGGGGTGGGCCGTGCGCTGTTTCCGAATGCGCATGAATCGCTGGCCTTTGGCGTGCTGATTTTCTCCATCTCGCTGACGGGCTGGGTGCAATATGCGCGCACGGTGCGCGGCTCTACGCTGGTGGAGCGCAACAAGGAATATGTGCAGGCCGCGCGCGTGACCGGTGTGGCCCCGCTCTCCATCATGCGCAGGCATGTGCTGCCCAATGTGATGGGCCCGGTGATGGTGCTGGCCACCATCCAGGTGGCCACGGCCATCATCACCGAGGCCACCCTGTCGTTTCTGGGGGTGGGGGCGCCGCCCACATCTCCTTCGCTGGGCACGCTGATCCGCGTGGGCAACGATTACCTGTTTTCGGGCGAATGGTGGATCACCGTGTTCCCGGGGCTGATGCTGGTGCTGATTGCGCTGTCGGTGAACCTGCTGGGCGACTGGCTGCGCGACGCGCTGAACCCGAGATTGAGATGACCCCCCTGAGTCGCTTCGCGCCTTCCCCCCGAGGGGGACGCCGCCAGCAGCCTGGCAAAGCCAGTTCTGCGGCGTCCGCTGGCCTGGGCCGTGCCCAATGAATCGCTGATATGTCCCTGCTTGAAGTCAAAAACCTCGTTGTCGAATTCCCGGGCCGGCGCGGCACGCTGCGCGCCCTGGACGACATTTCGTTTTCCATCGCCCCCGGCGAGATCCTGGGGGTGGTGGGGGAATCGGGGGCCGGCAAGTCGCTCACGGGCGCTGCCATCATCGGCCTGCTGGAATCGCCAGGGCGCGTGGCCTCGGGCGAGATCCTGCTGGAAGGCCAGCGCATCGACAAGCTCAGCGAAGCGCAGATGCGCCACATCCGGGGCCGGCGCATCGGTGCGATCTTCCAGGACCCGCTGACCTCGCTGAACCCGCTGTACACCGTGGGCCGGCAGCTCACCGAAACCATCCGGGCGCATCTGCCGGTGACTGCGGCCGAAGCGCGGCGGCGCGCCATTGCCTTGCTGCAGGACACCGGCATCCCGGCGGCCGGGCAGCGCGTGGACCATTATCCGCACCAGTTTTCTGGCGGCATGCGCCAGCGCGTGGTGATTGCCCTGGCCCTGGCCGCCGAGCCCCAACTCATCGTGGCCGACGAGCCCACCACGGCGCTCGATGTGTCGATCCAGGCGCAGATCATCACGCTGCTCAAAAGCATCTGCCAATCGCGCGGCGCGGCCGTGATGCTGATCACCCACGACATGGGCGTGATCGCCGAAACCTGCGACCGCGTGGCGGTGCTTTATGCCGGGCGCTTGGTGGAAACCGGCCCGGTGCACGAGGTCATCAACCAACCCGCCCATCCCTATACCGCCGGCCTCATGGCCGCCATCCCCGACATGTCGCAAGACCGCGAGCGCCTGAACCAGATCGACGGCGCCATGCCCCGCCTCGACGCCATTCCGCCGGGCTGCGCCTTCAACCCGCGCTGCCCGCGCCGCTTTGACCGCTGCACTGTCGAGCGTCCCGAATTGCTGCCCGCTGGCGCCACGCGCGCGGCCTGCTGGCTGCACGCTGCGCAGGTGGCGGCATGAGCGCAAAGACACCTGTCGGCATGCCCCTGGTGCAGGCGCATGACCTGGCCAAGACCTTCGATGTCTCGGCCCCCTGGCTCAACCGCCTGCTCGAACGCAAGCCGCGCACGCTGCTGCATGCCGTGGATGGCGTGAGCTTCGAGATCGAAAAAGGCAAGACGCTGGCCCTGGTGGGCGAATCGGGCTGCGGCAAGAGCACCGTGGCGCGCCTGCTGGTGGGCCTGTACGAGCCCACGCGCGGCGGCCTCACGTTTGACGGGCAGGATGCGCATGCCGCCTTCAAGAGCAGCAATGCCAAGGCCATGCGCCGGCGCATCCAGATGATTTTTCAGGACCCCTACGCCAGCCTGAACCCGCGCTGGCTGGTGCAAGACATCGTGGGCGAGCCGCTGCGCGAGCATGGCCTGATCACCGGCAAGGCCGAGCTCAAGGCGCGCGTGGGCGAGCTGCTGCAGTCGGTGGGCCTGTCGCCGCTGGACATGGTGAAATACCCGCACCAGTTCTCGGGCGGCCAGCGCCAGCGCATCTCGATTGCGCGGGCGCTGGCCACCGAGCCCGAGTTTCTGGTGTGCGACGAGCCCACCAGCGCGCTCGATGTGTCGGTGCAGGCGCAGGTGCTCAACATCATGAAGGACCTGCAGCGCCAGCGGCACCTGACCTATCTTTTCATCAGCCACAACCTGGCCGTGGTGCGCCATGTGAGCGACCAGGTGGGCGTGATGTACCTGGGCCGCCTGGTGGAGCTGGCCGACAAGCACACCCTGTTCGACACGCCGCGCCATCCCTACACGCGCATGCTGCTCGATGCCATTCCCAGGATGCACGACACCGGCAAGGCGCGCACCCCCGTGCAGGGCGAGGTGCCCAATCCGCTGAGCCCGCCGCCGGGCTGCGCCTTCAACCCGCGCTGCCCGCATGTGAACGCGCGCTGCCGCACCGAGCGGCCGCAACTGCTGAGCCTGGGCGGCATTCGCATTGCCTGCCACGCGGTGCAGGAGGGGCGGATCTGAGGACATGTTCTCAGCGGCTCAGCGCGCCAGCACCGCCGCCAGCGCCTTGCCGGTGTGCGTGCCTGCGGCCACCAGGTCCTCGGGGGTGGCCGCGGCCACGATGCGCCCGCCTGCGTTGCCACCCTCGGGGCCCAGGTCCAGGATCCAGTCGGCCTCGGCAATCACATCGAGGTCGTGTTCGATGACGATCACGCTGTGGCCGCCATCGACCAGGCGGTGCAGCACGCGGATGAGCTTGTCCACGTCGGCCATGTGCAGGCCCACGGTGGGCTCGTCGAACACGTAGAGCGTGTGCGGCGCCTTTTGCCCGCGGCGGCCCACCTCGTCGCGCACCTTGGTCAGCTCGGTGACGAGCTTGATGCGCTGCGCCTCGCCGCCGCTGAGCGTGGGGCTGGGCTGGCCCAGCGTGAGGTAGCCCAGGCCCACGTCTTTCAGCAGCTGCAGCGGGTGCGCAATACTGGGCATGCTGGCGAAGAAGTCCACGGCCTCGTCCACCTCCATCTGCAGCAAATCGCCAATGCTCTTGCCGCGCCAGCTCACGGCCAGCGTCTCGGGGTTGAAGCGCGCGCCGTGGCAGGTCTCGCAGGGCACCTTCACGTCGGGCAAAAAGCTCATCTCGATGGTGCGCACGCCCGCGCCTTCGCAGCCGGGGCAGCGGCCTTCGCCGGTGTTGAAGCTGAAGCGCCCGGCGGCGTAGCCGCGCGCCTTGGCCTCCAGCGTTTCGGCAAACAGCTTGCGGATGGTGTTCCAGAAACCGATATAGGTAGCGGGGCAGCTGCGCGGTGTTTTGCCGATGGGTGTCTGGTCCACTTCGAGCACGCGGTCGATGGTCTCGAAGCCCGAGAGGCCCGAGCAGCCCACCAGGGCAGGCGCCTTGCCTGCATCCATGGCATCTCGCCCGGCGCGGGTGGCGCGCTGCTGCACCCAGGCCTGCACATTGGCCAGCAGCACGTCGCGCGCCAGCGTGGACTTGCCTGAGCCGCTCACGCCCGTCACCGCCACCAGGCGGTTCAGCGGCACGGCGGCCGTCACGTTCTGCAGGTTGTGCAGCTGCGCGCCCTGCACCGTGAGCCAGCGCTGAGGTGCTACTTCTTTAATAGCTGGTTGCGCTTGATTTTTCTTGCTTTCAGATAGTTTTGTATCTGAAATCCTTGATTGACGGGCGCTGCCAGCTTCTTTTTCGATAGCAACCAGGCGCCGTGCCTGCAGCGGGTGGCGCATGGCATGCAGCAGGTAGCGGCCGGTCTGCGAATCTTCGGCCGCCGTGATGTCGGCCACGCTGCCCTGCGCCACCAGGCGCCCGCCGCGCTTGCCGGCGCTGGGGCCGATGTCGATGATGTGGTCTGCGCGGCGGATGGTGTCCACGTCATGCTCCACCACCACCAGCGTGTTGCCCTTGTCGCTGAGCTTGTGCAGGGCGTTGAGCAAAATCTGGTTGTCGCGCGCGTGCAGGCCGATGGTGGGCTCGTCGAGCACGTAGCACACGCCCTGCAGGTTGCTGCCCAGTTGCGCGGCCAGGCGGATGCGCTGCGCCTCGCCGCCGCTGAGCGTGGGCGCGCCCCGGTCCAGCGTGAGATAGCCCAGGCCCACTTCTTCGAGGAATTCGAGGCGGCTCTGGATCTCGGGCACCAGGTCGCGCGTGATGTCGCTCTCACGTTGGGTCATGCGCTGGCGCATGCCCCCTTCGATGCGCAGGGTCTCGATCCAGCGGCGCACGTCCGTCACGGAGAGGGCTGCAATGCTGGTGATGCCCACGCCCGCGAATTGCACCGCACGGGCCGTGGCGTTCAGGCGCGTGCCGTGGCAGCCGGGGCAGGCTGTGTCGGCCAGGTCTTCCACCTCGGGCTCGGCAAAGGTCTGCTCGCGGCCTTTTTCCCTCCCCTTTTCATTGTTGGCCGGCACCGAGTCGTCGAACAACTTGCGCTGGTCCTTTGTGAGCCTGACGCCCGTGCCCACGCAGTCGGGGCACCAGCCGTGCTTGCTGTTGTATGAAAAAAGGCGCGGGTCCAGCTCGGCATAGCTGGTGGCGCAGACAGGGCAGGCGCGCTTGGTGGAAAACGCCAGCAGCGTGCCGATGCCTGCCGTGGGCGCGCCGCTTTCCATGGCGGCGCGCAGGCCGTGCAGGTCGCTGAGCACATGCACCATGCCCTTGCCATGCGTGAGCGCCTCGGCCAGCGCCTGGCGCAGCTGCGCCTCGTTTTCGGGCGCCACGTCCAGGCTGGCCACGGGCAGCTCGATGGTGTGTTCCTTGAAGCGGTCGATGCGCGGAAAGTTGGTGGTGGGCAGAAAATTGCCGTCCACGCGCAGGTGGGTGTAGCCGCGCGGGCGCGCCCAGTCGGCCAGCTCGGTATAGACGCCCTTGCGGTTCATCACCAGCGGGGCGAGCAGCCCGATATGCTGGCCCCGGAAGTTCTTCAGCAGCTGCGCGGCGATGCTGTCGGGCGTCTGCGGCTGCACGGCTGCGCCGTCGTGCACGCAATGCTGGGTGCCGAGCTTGACGTACAGCAGGCGCAAAAAATGCCACACCTCGGTGGTGGTGCCCACGGTGGACTTGCGCCCGCCGCGCGACAGCCGCTGCTCGATGGCCACGGTGGGCGGGATGCCATACACCGCATCCACCTCGGGCCGGCCCGCCGGTTGCACGATGGAGCGCGCGTAGGCGTTGAGCGATTCGAGGTAGCGGCGCTGGCCCTCGTTGAACAGAATGTCGAACGCCAGCGTGGACTTGCCCGAGCCGCTCACGCCCGTGACCACGTTGAACTTGCCGCGCGGAATGTCCACGCTCAGGTTCTTGAGGTTGTGCTCCTTGGCGTTCACGATTTGTATGGCGTTTTTGGCCTCTGGCGCTTGTGCAGCAAGCGCAAGCAGCTCTTTTTTTCGTAGCAATGCAGCTTTCTCGTGCACCGAATGGCCGCCCACGCCCAGCGTCAGTTCATAGTCGCGCAGCGCCTGGCCGGTGTGCGATGTCGCGTGCTGGCGCATGTCTTCGGGCGTGCCCTCGGCCACGATGAGTCCGCCCGCGTCGCCGCCCTCGGGGCCCAGGTCGATGAGCCAGTCGCTCGCGCGGATCACGTCCAGGTTGTGCTCGATGACGATGAGCGAATGCCCCGCGTCGATGAGCTTGCGCAGCGCGCGCATGAGCTTGGCGATGTCGTCAAAATGCAGGCCCGTGGTGGGCTCGTCAAACAAAAACAGCGTGCCCTTGCGCGCCACCGCCTGGCGCGATTTGGAGGCGCTGCGCGCGGCCTCGGCCAGGAAGCCCGCCAGTTTCAAGCGCTGCGCCTCGCCCCCGCTGAGCGTGGGCACGGGCTGGCCCAGCGCCATGTATTCCAGGCCCACGTCCACGATGGGCTGCAGGGCGCGGATCACGTCGCGGTCGCTGGCAAACAGGGTTGCCGCCTCGGCCACGGTCAATGCCAGCACGTCGGCCACGTTCAAGCTCACCGTTCGTCCCGGGCTTGTCGAAGGGCGCTCGATGGTCACCTCCAGAATCTCGGGCCGGTAGCGCTTGCCATCGCAATCGGGGCAGCGCAGGTACACATCGCTCAGAAACTGCATCTCCACATGCTCGAAGCCCGAGCCGCCGCAGGTGGGGCAGCGCCCGTCGCCGCTGTTGAAGCTGAACTTGCTGGCGGTGTAGCTGCGCTGCCTGGACAGCGGCGCCAGGGCGAAGAGTTCGCGGATGCTGTCCCAGGCACCGACGTAGCTCACGGGGTTGGAGCGGGCTGTCTTGCCAATCGGCGACTGGTCCACGAACACCAGGTCCGACAAATGGTCCGCACCCAGCATGCGGTCGTGCGCGCCCGGCGTGTCGGTGGCCTTGCCAAAATGGCGCAGCAGCGCGGGCGCCAGCACGTCCTGGATCAGGCTCGACTTGCCCGAGCCGCTGACGCCGGTGACGGTGACCAGGCGCTGCAGCGGAAATTCAACCGTCACGTTCTGCAGGTTGTGCTCGCGCACGCCTTCGAGGATGAGGCGCGGCGTGGCGTCGGTCACCATGCGCTTGAAGCCGAAGCCCACATGCTTGCGCCCGCCGAGATAGGCGCCGGTGAGGGTGTCGGCCTTGCGCAAATCGGCCGTGGTGCCGTCAAACACGATCTGCCCGCCCAGGCGGCCCGGGCCAGGGCCCATGTCGATCACGCGGTCGGCCGCCAGCATCACGGCCGGGTCATGCTCCACCACCACCAGCGTGTTGCCGGCGTCGCGCAGGCGCAGCATGGCCTCGGTGATGCGGTGCATGTCGCGCGGGTGCAGGCCGATGCTGGGCTCGTCCAGCACGAACAGCGTGTTGACCAGGCTGGTGCCCAGCGCCGTGGTGAGGTTGATGCGCTGCACCTCGCCGCCGCTCAGGGTGCGGCTTTGCCGGTCGAGCGTGAGGTAGCCAATGCCCACGTCGCACAGGTATCTGAGGCGCGTGGTGATTTCCTCGTGCAGCAGCTTGAGCGCCTGCGCGTCACCGCCCTTGGCATCGCCGCCGGCGGGGAGCTGCATGCGCGCAAAGAACTGGCGCAGGCGGTCGATGGGCAGCAGCATCAGGTCGTGCAGGCACAGGCCGGGCAGCGCTTCGAGCTGCGCGCGCGACCATTGCACGCCTTCGGGCATGAAGCGCTGGAACTGTTGGCCCCCACGCTCGGCACTGTCGTGTCCTCCCCGCCCCCCCAGGGGGCTGCCGCTGCTTGGGGCGGCCCGGCGCAGCGGCGGCTCCAGCGCCGCGTCGGCATCTTCCTTGCGGCCGATGCGCCATAAAAGGCTTTCGGTCTTGAGGCGCGCGCCCGCGCAGGCGGGGCAGGGCGTGTAGCTGCGGTATTTGGACAAGAGCACGCGGATATGCATCTTGTAGGCCTTGCTTTCCAGGTATTCAAAAAAGCGCTTGATGCCATACCACTGCTGGTTCCATTTGCCATTCCAGTTCGGCGAGCCGTCGATGACCCATTTTTTGTGCGCATCGGTCAGCTTGTTCCATGGCGTGTCGCGCGGAATGCCCGCCGTCTCGGCATGGCGCATGAGGTCGTCCTGCACCTCTTTCCACGCGGGGGTCTGGATGGTCTTGATGGCGCCAGCCCGCAGCGTGAGCTTGTCGTTGGGGATGACCAGCCCATAGTCCACCCCGATCACACGGCCAAAGCCCCGGCAGGTATCGCAGGCGCCCACGGCGGAGTTGAACGAGAAGGCAGAAGGGACAGGGTCGCTGTAGCGCAGGTCGCTGTCGGGGCAATGCAGGCCGGTGGAGAAGCGCCACAGTTCCGGCGCATCCGTTTGCGTCGAGCCTGGCCTGTCCTGCGCTTGCCGAAGGGGCGAAACGCTTTCCCGGGCTTCGACAGGCTCAGTCTGAACGGGAGGGAGGGCATACACATTGAGCCGCCCCGCGCCGCGCTTGAGTGCCACCTCGATGGCCTCGATCACGCGGGCGCGCTCGGCGCTGCTCCAGCGAAAGCGGTCGGCAACCACGTCGAGCATTTTGCGTGGGCCGGTGGGTGTGGCCATTTCGCGCTCGGCCTGCACCTTGGTGAAGCCGCTGGCCGACAGCCACTGCTCCACCTGCTCGGCCGATGTGTTGGCGGGCAACTCGACCGGGAAGGTCAGCACGATGCGGGGATCTCCGGCTGCGGCGCAGCGCCGCTGCAGTTCGGCATAAATCGTATCGGGTGTGTCGTGCCGCACCGGCTGCGCGGTCTGCCGGTCGAACAGCTGGCCTGCGCGGGCGAACAGCAGCTTGAGGTGATCGTTCAGCTCCGTCATCGTGCCCACGGTGGAGCGGCTGGAGCGCACCGGGTTCGTCTGGTCGATGGCAATGGCCGGGGGCACGCCCTCGACCTTGTCCACGGCCGGCCTGTCCATGCGGTCCAGGAACTGGCGCGCGTAGGCGCTGAAGGTCTCCACGTAGCGGCGCTGGCCCTCGGCATAGAGTGTGTCGAACACCAGGCTGGACTTGCCCGAACCGCTGGGGCCGGTGACCACCGTGAGCTCACCCGTGCGGATGTCCAAGTCCAGGTTCTTGAGGTTGTGCTGGCGTGCGCCGCGGATACGGATCAGTCCCTGGGTCATGGAGGCGGTCTTTCGGGTGTGAGGCGGAACATTCTAGGGACCCGCGGGCAGCCGGGCGCACAGCATGGTGCGGTAGCCCTGGCGCCTGCTGTGGTGCCAATGCTCCATTGCAGTCGCCCGTGCCGCATGCCGGTGGCCGCTGGAGCAATTTTGCCGATGGAGCGGATAGACCGAAGACCGTGCTGCAGCATGCGCGAGGCGAACCAGCATCGTGCACGATTCACGGCCAATCCATAT
>WOZN01000386.1 GCA_011620245.1 Acidovorax sp. | reverse complement strand
CAGGCCAGCAGCGTGAACAGCAGCAGGCCCTGGAACACGCCGGTGAGCGACTTGGGCAAGCCCAGGCGCGACTGCGCCAGTTCGCCGCCGATGTAGAACATGCTCATGAGAATGGCCGAAAACACCATGCCCACCGGATGCAGCCGCCCCACAAAGGCCACGATGATGGCCGCAAACCCGTAGCCCGCCGGCACATAGGGCGTGAGCTGGCCAATGGGGCCGGCCACCTCCAGCGCGCCCGCCAGGCCCGCCGCACCGCCCGAGACCAGCAGCGCCGTCCACAGCGCGCGGCGCGACGAAAACCCCGCGTAGCGTGCCGCCGCCGGCGCCAGCCCGCCCACCTGCTGGGCAAAGCCCGCACGCGTGCGAAACAAGAAGACCCACAGCGCGCCCGCGGCCGCCAGCGCCAGCAGCAGGCCAATGCTCACGCGCGAGCCCTGCATGAGGCGCGGAATCTGCGTGACCTTCTCGAAGGTCCTGGTCTGCGGAAAGTTGTAGCCCATGGGGTCCTTCCACGGCCCATAGACCAGGTAGCCCAGCACCAGCGTGGCCACATACACCAGCATCAGGCTCACCAGGATTTCGTTGGCGTTGAACCTGTCGCGCAGCAGCGCCGTGAGCCCCGCCCAGGCCATGCCGCCGAGCACGCCCGCGAGCAAGATGGCAGGCACGATCCACGGGCCCGTGGTCTTGTCGGCCAGCAGCGCCACGCCGCCCGCCACCACGGCGCCGATGACGAACTGGCCCTCGGCGCCGATGTTCCAGACGTTGGAGCGAAAGCACACGGCCAGCCCCAGCGCAATCAGCAGCAGCGGCGTGGCCTTGACCATGAGCTCGCCCAGGGCGTATTGCGAGCGCACCGGCTCCCAGAAGAAAACCTGCAGCCCGCGCACCGGGTCCTTGCCCAGCGCGGCAAACAGCGCAATGCCGATCAGCACCGTGACGGCCAGGGCCAGCAGCGGCGAGCCATAGCGCCACCAGCGCGATGCCTGCGGGCGGGGTTCAAGCCGGAACACGCTTGCCCCCCTGGGTCGGCTGCACGGCCAGCTGTGCGAGTTGTTCGCGGTTGCGGGCCAGATGGGCCTGCACGCCGGCATGCCACAGGCCGCTCATCCATTCGCCGATGCGCTCCACCGTGGCTTCGGCGCGGGGCACCGAAGGCGAGAGCTGCCCCTTGGCCACCACATGCAGGCGGTCACAGATTTCAAACAATTCGTCCAGCTCCTCGCTCACGACCAGCACGGCGCAGCCGGCATCGCGCAGCGCCAAAATCTCGCCGCGAATCTGCGCGGCCGCCCCCACGTCCACGCCCCAGGTGGGTTGCGAGACGATGAGCAACGTGGGGTTGGCATCGATCTCGCGCCCCACGATGAACTTTTGCAGGTTGCCGCCCGACAGCGATTGGGCCGCCGCGTCGGGGCCGCCCGCCTTCACGTTGAAGCGCTCGATGATGGCCTGGGCATGCTTTTGCAGCGCCCCCACCTTGATCCAGCCGCTGCCCGCGACCGCGTCGGTGCGCGTGAGCAGCAGGTTGTGCGCCAGGCCCATGGTGGGCACGGCACCACGGCCCAGGCGCTCTTCGGGCACGAAATGCAGGCCCAGGGCGCGGCGCTGGCCCGGGCCCATGCGGCCGGCGTTCTGGCCCGCCACCTGGATGCTCGCGGGCTCGGCGCGCGGGTCTTCGCCCGACAGGGCATAAAGCAGCTCTTTTTGCCCATTGCCCGACACCCCGGCAATGCCCACCACCTCGCCGGCCCTCACCTCGAACTGCAGGTCGGTCAGGTCCACGCCGAACGGGTCGGCACATGGCAGCGACAGGCCCTGCACGCGCAGCACGGTGGCGCCGGTCTGCACGGCGCGGTGTTCCAGCGCTGGCGGCTCGGCACCGATCATCAGGCGCGAGAGCGAGGCGTTCGACTCCTCGGCCGGGTTGCACACCCCCGTGACCTTGCCGCCGCGCAGCACGGTGCAGGCGCTGCACAGCGCACGGATCTCGTGCAGCTTGTGGCTGATGTAGAGGATGCTGCAGCCCTCGGATGCGAGCTTCCTGAGCACCACGAACAGCTTTTCGACCGCCTGGGGGGTGAGCACCGAGGTGGGTTCGTCCAGAATCAACAGCTTGGGGCTGGTGAGCAGCGCGCGGATGATTTCCACGCGCTGCATTTCGCCCACGCTCAATGTGTGCACCGGGCGCAGGGGGTCGGTATCCAGGCCGTATTCGGACGCCTTGGCAGTGATGCGCTGCGTCACTTCGGACAGCGTCGTGCGCTTGTCCAGACCCAGCCACACGTTCTCGGCCACCGTGAGCGTGTCGAACAGGCTGAAATGCTGGAACACCATGGCAATGCCGAGGGCGCGGGCTTCCTGCGGGTTGCGCACCTGCACGGGCTGGCCGTTGAAATGCACGCTGCCTTCGTCGGGCTTGACTGCGCCGTAGATGATTTTCATCAGCGTGGACTTGCCCGCGCCGTTTTCGCCCAGCACGGCATGGATCTCACCGGGCTGCACCGAGAGCGAGACACCGCTGTTGGCCACCACGGCCGGGTAGCGCTTGGTGATGCCCACCAGCTGCAGCCGGGGCGGCAATGCGCCGGACAGGCCCGGCTGGCGGGGAATGGAGGTGGAACGCATGCGGGAGATTGCCTCTCAGTTCTTAGAACGTGTTCACGGTCTTACAAGTGGCCATTGGATTCCAGACAGGTTCCTGCGCTTGCTCCATATGCTTTAGATGCTATCTTTTTAGAAGCAAATTGCCACCGATGGGGCCATGATGGGGCCATTTTCCCGTGCAGCGGCAGGGCCTGGTTCTGGCGTGGAAATTGCGACCATGACTTGCGCAAAACAGGCCCAGGCAAGCCGCCTGCCAC
>WOZN01000282.1 GCA_011620245.1 Acidovorax sp. | reverse complement strand
AGCCCAGCGTGACCTTGTTGTCTTCCATGTGGTACAGGAAGGCGCCGCCGTAGGTGCTGTTGTCCATGGGCCAGCCGGCGGTGTGCAGCACGAAGCCGGGCTCGTGGCGCTTGGGGTCGATCTCCCAGAGCTCCTTGATGCCGATGCCGTAGGTCTGCGGGTCGCTTTCCGCATCGAGCTTGAAGCGGGCGATGACCTGCTTGCCCAGGTGGCCGCGTGCGCCTTCGGCAAAGATGGTGTATTTGGCGTGCAGCTCCATGCCCAGCTGGAAGTCGCCCGTGGGCTCGCCGTCCTTGCCCACGCCCATGTTGCCGGTGGCCACGCCCTTGACGCTGCCGTTGTCGTTGTAGAGCACTTCGGCGGCGGCAAAGCCGGGGAAGATTTCCACGCCCAGGTTCTCGGCCTGCTGCGCCAGCCAGCGCGTGACGTTGCCCAGGCTGACGATGTAGTTGCCGTGGTTCTGAAAGCAGCCTGGCAGCAGGAAGTTGGGCGTGCGAAACGACGATTTCTCGCCCAGAAACACCATGGCGTCGCCTGTGACGGGCTGGTTCAGCGGGGCGCCGAGTTCCTTCCAGTCGGGAATCAGCTCGGTCAGCGCCTTGGGGTCCATGATGGCGCCCGAAAGAATATGCGCGCCAGGCTCGGAGCCTTTTTCGAGCACCACCACCGACATGTCCTGGCCTTTTTCGGCGGCCAGCTGCTTGAGCCGGATGGCAGTGGACAGGCCGGCGGGGCCGCCGCCCACCACGACCACGTCGTATTCCATGGCTTCGCGGGGACCGTATTGGGCGAGGATTTCTTCGTTTGTCATAGTCGTCTCGTTGGGCGTTTGATAATGGCAAGATGGTCTGCAGACAGGGCGGCGGGGCACTGTCCGTCTGGCGACTGATTGTATTCACGTTCAATGCGCACCATCGAACGGTCGTTTGTTCTATTTTTTTGATTCGTGGAGAGACTCCAAATGGCTTACAGCATCGATTTGTCCGGCCGCGTGGCCTTGGTAACGGGCGCCTCCAGCGGTCTGGGGGCCCAGTTTGCGCGCACCCTGGCCCGCGCGGGCGCCGGTGTGGTGCTGGCCAGCCGGCGCCTGGAAAAGCTCAAGGAGCTGCGCGCCCGCATCGAGGGCGAAGGGGGCGACGCCCATGTGGTCGAGCTCGATGTGACCAACCACGATTCCATCAAGGCCGCCGTGGCCCACGCCGAGACGGAAATGGGTTCCATCGACATCCTGGTCAACAACTCGGGCGTGTCCATCACGCAGCGCATCCAGGACGTGACGCCCGGCGATTACGATTTCATTTTCGACACCAACGTCAAGGGCGCGTTCTTCGTGGCGCAAGAGGTGGGCAAGCGCATGCTGGCGCGCTCGCGTGGCGCGGCACCGGGCAGCTTCACGGGCGGGCGCATCATCAACATCGCCTCGATGGGCGGGCTCAAGGTGCTGCCGCAGATCGGGGTCTATTGCATGAGCAAGGCCGCCGTGGTGCAGATGACCCGTGCCATGGCGTTGGAATGGGGTCGTTTCGGCATCAACGTGAATGCCATCTGCCCGGGCTATATCGACACCGAGATCAACCACAGCCACTGGCAGACCGAACAGGGCCAGAAGCTCGTGGCCATGCTGCCGCGCAAGCGCGTGGGGCAGCCGCAGGACCTGGATGCGCTCATCGTGATGCTGGCCAGCGACCAGAGCCATTTCGTGAATGGCGCGGTGATCACTGCCGACGACGGCTTTTCAATCTAAGAGTCTTCAATCGATTGGGTTCAGCAATGAAAATTGAAATCCCCGAGGCCAAGAAACTGGTTTACACAATGCGCTTTGCCGTGCGCTGGGGCGACATGGATGCCATGGGCCATGTGAACAACACGGTGTATTTTCGCTACCTGGAAACGGCGCGCATCGAATGGTTGGTTTCGGTGGGCTACAACCTCAACCCGAAAGGGGAGGGGCCCATCATCGTCAATGCCTTTTGCAACTTTTACCGCCAGCTTGAATACCCGGCCGATGTGCTGCTCAAGCTGTATGTGAGTGACCCGGGCCGCACTACGTTCGAGACCTGGGGCACGATGGAACGCATGGACCAGCCCGGCGTGGTCTGCGCCGCCGGTGGCGCCACCATCATCTGGGTGGATTTTCCGCAGCAAAAAGCCGTGGCGCTGCCCGATAGGGTGCGGGCACTGGTCTCGGTGGACTGAAATTTGAATGAAATATTGCTCCAGCGCTTATGGGGTAAGCGCTGGCAGCTATCAAATAAGTAGTTACTGTTTCTGCTTGGGCACGCGCCCCATCAGATAGAACTCGGGGTTGGGCTGCATGCCCGCAAAGCTGGCCATGCGGTTGGACAGGCCAAAAAACGCCGTGATGGCGGCAATGTCCCAGATGTCCTCGTCGTCAAAGCCATGGGTGTGCAGCGCGGTGAAGTCGGCATCTTCCACCTCGTGCGAGCGCTGGCAGACCTTCATTGCAAAGTCGAGCATGGCGCGCTGGCGCGGCGTGATCTCGGCCTTGCGGTGGTTCACGGCCACCTGGTCGGCCACAAAAGGTTTCTTTTCGTGGATGCGCAGGATGGCGCCGTGCGCCACCACGCAGTACAGGCAATGGTTGGCCGCGCTGGTGGCGGTGACGATCATCTCGCGCTCGCCCTTGGTCAGGCTGCCTTCTTCCTTGAGCATGAGTGCGTCGTGGTAGGCAAAGAACGCCCGCCACTCGGCCGGACGGCGCGCAAACGCCAGGAACACGTTGGGGATGAAGCCCGCCTTCTCCTGCACCTGCAGAATGCGCATGCGGATGTCTTCGGGCAGGGTGTTCAGGTCGGGAAAGGGGTAGCGGCTCACGCGGGGCTCCTTGGGTGTCAATGTCGATGCCGGTTACCGTACCACGGG
>WOZN01000343.1 GCA_011620245.1 Acidovorax sp. | reverse complement strand
CAGAGGCCAAAAACCCGTATGGATCAACCTCGAATACCTGTCGGCAGAAAGCTATGTGGAGCGCAACCACCGCCTGCCCTCGCCCATCCTTTCGGGGCCGGCGGCCGGCTGGACGCGCTGGTTCTTCTACCCTGGCTTCACGGCGGGCACGGGTGGCCTGCTGCGCGAGCCTGACTTGATGGAGCGCCGCCAGCAGTTTGATGTGAATGCCTGGCGGGCCGCGCACACGCCCCAGGCTGCGCCGGGCCCGCAGCGCTGGATATCGCTCTTTTGCTACGATCCCCCCGCCCTGCCCGGCCTGCTGGCGCAATGCGCCAAAACCCCCACCCATCTCCTCGTCACCCCCGGCCGAGCCACGCGGGCCGTCCACGAGGCATTGGGCTTGAAAGAAGACGAAAACAGCCTCCAGACCATGACAGACAAGCGTGGGCAGCTATCTATTTCATATCTTCCCTACTGCACCCAGCCGGCGTTCGACGAAATGCTCTGGGCCTGCGACCTCAATGCCGTGCGCGGCGAGGATTCGCTGGTGCGGGCGCTGTGGGCCGGACAGGCGCTGGTCTGGCAGACCTACCCCCAGCACGACAATGCCCACCATGACAAGCTGATGGCCTTTCTGGACTGGCTGCAGGCGCCGCCGTCCCTGCGGCGGTTCCATGCCACCTGGAACGGGCTGGACCACAAGCCCCTCGTGCTCCCCGACGCCGCCGCCCTGGCCGAATGGACGGCCTGCGTGCAGGCGGCGCGGGCACAACTGCTGACACAGGACAATCTCGTTGCACAACTTTTGGGCTTTGTCGCCGAAAAAAGGTAAAATACAAGGCTTTGCGCAAAACAGGTGCGGCACACCGATGTCCAGCCCTCGCGCATTCCCGCCGCGGAACACGCATCGGCACGGCGCGCCTTCTGCCCCTGAAGGCCACCGGCCCCTGCGTTGAGCGGCCCCAACCCAATCAACCTGCTATGAAAATCGCTCAAGAAATCCGCGCCGGCAACGTCATCATGCACGGCAAGGACCCCATGGTCGTCCTCAAGACCGAATACGCCCGCGGCGGCCGCGGCGCTGCCACCGTGCGCATGAAGCTCAAGAGCCTGATCGGCAACTTCGGCACCGAAGTCGTGTTCAAGGCCGACGACAAGATTGACAACGTGATCCTGGACAAGAAAGAGTGCACCTACTCCTACTTCGCCGACCCCATGTATGTGTGCATGGACACCGAGTACAACCAGTACGAAGTCGAAGCCGAAAACATGGGCGACTCGCTGAACTACCTGGAAGACGGCATGACCGTTGAAGTGGTGTTCTACGACGGCAAGGCCATCTCGGTCGAACTGCCCACCAGCGTCGAGCGCGAAATCACCTGGACGGAACCCGCCGTCAAGGGCGATACCTCCGGCAAGGTCCTCAAGCCCGCCAAAATCGCCACCGGCTTCGAAGTGCCCGTGCCCCTGTTCGTCAGCCAGGGCGACAAGATCGAAATCGACACCCGCACCGGCGAATACCGCAAGCGCGTCTGAGGCGCATGCGACGCTCAGCAAAAAGGCTTCCCTGGGGAAGCCTTTTTTCCTGGAGCAGCGCCTTTCCTGGAGCAGCACCTGGCCGCGCTACTAAATAATGAGCTGCCAGCGCTTGCAGTTCATAGGTTTCACTATGAAAACTATTTGAAACCCACTGCAGACAAGCGCTGGCAGCTCACTTTTTAGATGGGCTGCGCCACCAGATCATGCCCGCGCACGCCCACGATGCGGGCCTTGGTGAACTCGCCCACCTTCATGGTCTTGCTGATCTTCTCGGGTGGCAGCAGCTGCACGGTGCCGTCGATCTCGGGCGCGTCGGCATAGGTGCGGCCCACGCCACCCTTGCGGCCCAGGCCGGGCGCGGAATCCACCAGCACCTGCATGGTGGCGCCCACACGCCGTTGCAGCTTGGCAATCGACAATTCTTCGGCCACGGCCATGAAGCGGGCGCGGCGCTCTTCGCGCAATTCCAGGGGCAGCATGCCCGGCAACTCATTGGCCACGGCGCCGCTCACGTCGCTGTAGGCAAAGCAGCCGGCCCGGTCGATCTGCGCCTCGCGCAAAAAATCGAGCAGGTGCTGGAATTCTTCTTCGGTCTCGCCGGGGAACCCCGCGATGAAGGTGCTGCGGATCACGATTTCGGGGCAGGCCTCGCGCCAGCGCTGGATGCGCTCGAGGTTGCGCTCGCCGCTGGCGGGGCGCTTCATGCGCTTGAGCACATCGGGGTGGCTGTGCTGGAAAGGCACGTCCAGATAGGGCAGCACGCGGCCCGTGGCCATGAGCGGGATCACATCGTCCACGCTGGGGTACGGGTACACATAGTGCAGCCGCACCCAGGCGCCATAGGGCTCGGCAATTTCGCCCAGCGTCTGCACCAGCTCCAGCATGCGCGTCTTGACTGGCTTGCCGTCCCAGAAACCGGTGCGGTATTTCACGTCCACGCCATAGGCCGAGGTGTCCTGGCTGATCACCAGCAGCTCCTTCACGCCGCCTTCCAACAAAGCCTTGGCCTCGCTCAGCAGGTCGCCAATGGGGCGCGACACCAGGTCGCCACGCATCGAGGGGATGATGCAGAAGGTGCAGCGGTGGTTGCAGCCCTCGCTGATCTTGAGGTAGGCGTAATGCCTGGGCGTGAGCTTGATGCCCGCCACGCCAAAGCTGCCCGGCACCAGGTCCAGAAACGGGTCGTGCGGCCTGGGCAGGTTCAGGTGGACGGCGTCCATCACCTCTTGCGTGGCGTGTGGGCCGGTGACGGCCAGCACGCTGGGGTGCATCTGCTGCACCAGGTTGCCGCCATCGTCGCCCGCGCGCGCGCCCAGGCAGCCGGTGACGATGACCTTGCCGTTCTCGGCCAGCGCCTCGCCGATGG
>WOZN01000296.1 GCA_011620245.1 Acidovorax sp. | reverse complement strand
GTCGAAGGGTCGAAGGGCTCAGGGCGAATGGTTCAGATTTCAGCGGGCCGCGCATCAATATGGGCCGTGTTGCTGTGCACGCTTGGCGCAAGGGCAGCCCGGCGGCGGTGCCTGTGCGCACGGATAATGCGGTGATGGAAACCAAGTGGCTTGAGGATTTTGTCAGCCTGGCGGAAACGCGCAGCTTCAGCCGCTCCGCCCAGTTGCGGCATGTGACGCAGCCGGCCTTTTCGCGCCGCATTCAGGCGCTGGAGGCGTGGGCCGGAACCGATCTGGTTGACCGCAGTTCTTACCCCACGCGCCTGACGCCGGCGGGCAAGACGCTGTACGACCAGGCGCTGGAGATGCTGCAGGCCATGCAGAACACGCGCGCCATGCTGCGCACACACACCAGCGCCAGCCGGGACATGATCGGGTTTGCGGTGCCGCATACGCTGGCGTTCACGTTTTTTCCGGCATGGGTGTCGAGCCTGCACGAGAAATTCGGCCCCTTCAAAAGCCGCCTCATTGCGCTGAATGTGCACGATGCCGTCATGCGCCTGGTGGAAGGGGGCTGCGACCTGATGATCGCCTACCACCATGCATCGCAACCTTTTCAGCTGGACACCGACCGCTACGAGATGGTGACCCTGGGGCAGGAGGTGCTGTCGCCCTACAGCAAGCCCGATGCCGACGGACAGCCCCTGTTTCGCCTGCCGGGGCGCGTGGGCCAGCCGCTGCCCTATCTGGGTTATGCGCCGGGGGCCTATCTGGGGCGCATGACCGAGCTCATCCTCAAAGAATCAGGCACCGCGATTCATCTGGAACGGGTTTATGAAACCGACATGGCCGAAGGCCTCAAGGCCATGGCGCTGGAGGGCCATGGCGTGGCGTTTCTTCCGCACAGCGCGGTCAAGAAGGATGTGCGCGCGCGCAAACTGGTGAGCGCGGAACCGCTGGACCAGGCGGGCTTGCAGATCGTGATGGATGTGCGCGCCTACCGCGAAAAACCCGGCGCAAAAAAGGCCCCGAAAGGCACGGCGCATGCCTTGTGGGCCTATCTGCAGGGACAGGGGTCCAGCCAGGGGGGCATGCGGATATAAACCATGTGCATGGCTGCTCGCGCATTCGGCATGGGAAGTTCACGGGGCTGACATTCACAATTGGCGTCCAGGCGGGCGTCCAGGCGGTGGTGCGCAGGCCGCAGCCTTGCTGTGGCACGAAGGTTGCGTTCCAATCTTCAGGTGTTCGCAGCAGCGTCCATGGCAAATGGTCGTCCAATCTATCCGGCCAACTCTGTTGCATACTGAACCCGTCAGTCAGTCATTTGCGTCGCGGCGCCTGGAGGCACCCTGCCGGCCAGTTGCCATGGTGACCGGCATGGCAGGCAAACCCGCTGTTCTGGACGGTGCTGCTCGCTCACAATGCGGGTGTAGGCAAGTCTCTAAAATTTCTTTTTTGCTTGACACAAGGAGGTGGATATGAAAAAGCATATTTTCGCGATGGCTGTGGTTGCACTGGCTGCCAGCAGCGCTTTCGCGCAGGCGGGTGACACCCTGGCCAAGATCAAGTCGTCTGGCAGCATCACGCTGGGTGTGCGCGAATCCTCGGGCCTGTCCTACACGCTGGGCAACGGCAAATATGTGGGCTTTCATACCGAGATGGCCGAGCGCATCATCTCCGACATCCGCAAGCAGCTGGGCATGTCCGCACTGGAAATCAAGTACCAGCCCGTCACCTCGCAAAATCGCATCCCGCTGGTGACCAATGGCACGGTGGATCTGGAATGCGGCTCCACCACCAACAACGCCGCGCGCCAGAAGGACGTGGCCTTTGCCGTGACCACCTACGTGGAAGAAGTGCGCATGGCCGTGAAGGCCAACTCGGGCATCACCTCGGTCAAGGACCTCAACGGCAAGAGCGTGGCCACCACCACGGGCACGACCTCGGTGCAGACCCTGCGCAAGAACGAACGCGCTGGCGGCATCGATTTCAAGGAGGTCTATGGCAAGGACCACGCCGACAGCTTCCTGCTGCTCGAAACCGGCCGTGCCGATGCGTTCGTGATGGACGCATCCATCCTGGCCGCCAACATCTCCAAGGCCAAGAACCCGGCCGATTTCAAGATCGTGGGCGAAGTGCTGTCGGTCGAACCGATTGCCTGCATGCTGCGCAAGGACGACCCGGCCTTCAAGAAGGCCGTGGACGACAGCATCAAGCGCCAGATCGCTGACGGTTCGCTGGCCAAGCTGTACGACAAGTGGTTCATGCAACCCGTGCCGCCGACCAACACCAAGATTGGCCTGCCGTTGTCGCAGGCCACCAAGGCGGCCTGGGCCAACCCCAATGACAAGCCCATGGAAGACTACGCCAGGAAGTAATCCCCAGGATTGAGTCGCCCCTTCGGACCGCGGGTTTGAAGGGGCTTTTTTGTTGGACGCGCGCCGGGCGCTGTCCGGCTTCACGCAGAAATTGGGGGGTAATCCTATGCGCTGGGATTGGCAGGTGTTCTGCGAAGACACCCTGGAGCGGCAGGTGGTGCAGGGCTGCTTTGGCAAGGGCGGCGACATCACTTATCTGGACTGGATGCTGTCGGCCTGGGGCTGGACCGTGTCGGTTTCGCTCTCGGCGCTGGTGTTGGCGCTGGTGCTGGGGGCGGTCATTGGCACGCTGCGCACGCTGCAAGACCGGCCCGTTGTGGTGCGGCTGTGCAATGCCTGGGTGGAACTGTTTCGCAACATTCCGCTGCTGGTGCAGATTTTTCTGTGGTACCACGTCATGCCCACCATGTTCCCGGTCATGCAGGCCGTGCCAGGCTTTGTGCTGGTGGTGCTGGCGCTGGGCCTCTTTACCTCGGCGCGGATCGCCGAGCAGGTGCGCTCGGGCATCCAGGCGCTGCCGCGCGGCCAGCGCTA